>NZ_JBOKYU010000063.1:0-9402 GCF_051972735.1 Laedolimicola sp.
AGAAACTGTTGATTTCTCATTTGATATTTAGTATTATGATAAAGGATCTGCATACATAGGATCAGGAGATCAGGAGGAAAGATTTATGCAGGATATGATCAGAGTTGCGGTGGATGCAATGGGCGGCGACAATGCGCCGGACGAGATTATCAAGGGCGCCATGGAAGCCGTAGCGCTGCGGGAGGACATTCAGGTTCTGCTCGTTGGCAAAGAAGAACTGATTTGGGAGAAGCTAAAGGGATATTCATACAGAGAGCAGCAGGTAGAGGTCGTGAACGCGACAGAGGTGATCGAGACGGCGGAGCCGCCGGTGGCAGCTATCCGGACGAAGAAGGACTCTTCCATTGTAGTCGGACTGAAGCTGGTAAAAGAGGAGAAGGCGGACGCCTTCGTATCGGCAGGCAGCTCGGGAGCCGTACTGGCAGGAGGCCAGCTTCTGGTGGGACGCATCAAGGGCGTGGAGAGACCGCCCCTGGCGCCGTTAATTCCGACGGAAAAAGGCGTGTCTCTGCTGATTGACTGCGGAGCCAACGTGGATGCCAGACCGTCTCATCTGGTACAGTTCGCGAAAATGGGTTCCATCTACATGGAGCACGTCATGGGCGTGAAGAATCCCCGGGTGGCTATCGTGAATATCGGAGCCGAGGAGGAGAAGGGCAACGCCTTGGTGAAAGAGACTTATCCGCTTCTGAAGGAGTGTGAGGGTATCAATTTCGTGGGCAATATTGAGGCGAGAGAGATTCCCCACGGACAGGCGGACGTTATCGTTTGTGAGGCCTTTGTGGGAAATGTCATCCTGAAGCTTTATGAGGGCGTGGGAGCCGTGCTGGTCAGCAAGATCAAGGCCGGTATGATGAGCACTCTCCGAAGCAAAATCGGCGCGCTGCTGGTGAAGCCGGCGCTGAAGGAGACGCTGAAGTCCTTTGATGCTACCGAATATGGCGGAGCGCCGCTTCTGGGTCTTAAGGGCCTGGTGGTGAAGACCCACGGAAGCTCCAAAGCAAAAGAAGTAAAGAACTCCATTATCCAGTGCGTAACATTTAAAGAGCAGCGGATTAATGATAAGATTAAAGAGAATATCGTAAGAGAGGAAGGATGAAACAATGGAATTTGAAAAACTGAAAGGAATTATTGCGGATGTTCTGAATGTGGATGAGGATGAGATCACCATGGACACCACATTTGTAGACGATTTGGGAGCAGATTCTCTGGACGTATTTCAGATTATCATGGGAATCGAAGAAGAATTCGACATCGAGATCGCCCAGGAGGAAGCTGAGAAAATCGTGTCCGTCGGCGACGCGGTGGAAGCCATTCGCAATCTGAAGAAGGACTAAGAAGAATATGAAACTTGTCTCAGAAAGGCTGCGGCTTTTCTGAGACATTTTTACGTTATTGTTTGTGAGGAGAACAAATGAAGCTGGAAGAATTAGAAAACAAACTGGGTTACCATTTTCACGACCGGAGGCTTTTGGAGCACGCCCTGTGCCACAGCTCCTATGCCAACGAGCGCCACTGGGACCGCCTGCAGAACAACGAGCGCCTGGAGTTCTTAGGAGATGCGGTACTGGAGCTTGCCACCAGTGAGTTCCTGTATCAGAATTATCCGACCATGCCGGAGGGTGAGGCTACCCGTACCCGTGCGAGCATCGTCTGTGAGCAGACCCTGGCGCTGTGTGCGAGAGACCTGGGGTTAGGCGAATGGCTGAGGCTGGGAAAAGGCGAGGAGCTGACCGGCGGACGTGACAGGGATTCCATTACCTCAGATGCCATGGAGGCATTGCTTGGCGCGATTTATCTGGACGGTGGTTTTGCTAATGCAAAAGAATTCGTACATCATTTTATTTTAAATGACATTGAGCATAAAAAACTCTTTTATGATAGCAAGACTATCCTTCAGGAGCAGATTCAGAGTGAAACCGAGGAACCGATTCACTATGAACTGGTGAAGGAAGAGGGACCGGATCACAATAAGCGGTTCACGGTAAATGTGGTATTGGGCGAGAAGGTGCTTGGAAGCGGCAGCGGCCGGACTAAGAAGGCGGCGGAGCAGGAAGCGGCGTACCGGGCACTTCTGGCCAGAAAAGTCCGCGGATAACGGGGTAAGGAATGTATTTAAAAAGTATAGAGGTACAGGGCTTTAAGTCCTTTGCAAATAAGATTGTATTCGATTTTCACAACGGGATCACCGGCATTGTAGGACCCAACGGCAGCGGCAAGAGCAATGTGGCGGACGCGGTGCGCTGGGTTCTGGGCGAGCAGCGGGTGAAGCAGCTGCGAGGCGGCAGTATGCAGGACGTCATCTTCGCGGGAACCGAAAACCGGCGGCCCTTAAGCTATGCCTATGTGGCGATTACGCTGGATAATTCCGATCATCAGCTGTCCATAGATTATGAAGAGGTGACGGTGTCAAGACGTCTCTACCGTTCCGGCGAGAGCGAGTACCTGATCAATGGCGCAGCCTGTCGGCTCAAGGATATCAACGAGCTGTTTTACGATACCGGTATCGGTAAAGAGGGCTATTCCATCATCGGACAGGGCCAGATTGACCGGATTCTAAGTAGTAAGCCGGAGGAGTCCAGGGAGCTTTTCGACGAGGCCACCGGAATCGTGAAATTCAAACGCAGGAAGAACACGGCCCAGAAGAAGCTGGAGGATGAGAAGCAGAACATCGTCCGCATTAACGACATTCTGGCGGAGCTGGAAAAGCAGCTGGGACCGCTGGAAAAGCAGTCAGCGGCAGCCAGAGAATATCTGAAGAAAAAAGAAGCATTAAAGCTCTGCGATGTGAATATGTTCCTTTTGGAGACGGAGCGTGTCCAGGGGGCGCTGACGGAGCTGGAGCAGAAAATCAGCGATACGGATCGGGAGTTAAAAGAGACTACCGGACAGTATGAGAATATCAAAAAGGAACACGCCCGCATCGAAGAAGAGTTAGAGGAGCTGAACCGACGTCTGGATGAGACGAAGGAAGCGGCGTCCAGGGCGGGTCTGGGCCGTCAGCAGCTGGAAGGCCAGATTGAAGTCCTGAAGGAGCAGATCAACTCCGTCCGACAGGGCGGCGAGCAGCTGGAAGGACGTCTGAAAAATATCGCGGCGGATGTGAAGGAGCGGCAGGAGGCCAGAGAAAAACTGGCGGCAGAGCAGGCGGAGCTTGCAAAGCAGCTGGAGGCAGCTGCCTCCGTTTCCGGCGAGGCCGACGCGCGCTTACAGGAGCTGCGGGAGCAGATCGAGGCGGAAAATACAGCCGCTGAGATCAGCAAGAACACCATCATCAGTTTGTTAAATGAGCGGGCCTCCACCAAGGGCCGCCTGCAGCGCTACGACGCCATGCAGGAGCAGGCCCAGATTCGGAGAACGGAGCTGAATCAGAAGCTGCTGCTGGCGAAAAGCAGTGAGGAAGAGCAGCGGGTACAGTACGAAGGACATCTGAAGAAACTGGAAGAAATTTCCGGAAGAATTATTACACTGTCGGAAGCTCAGCGGGAGAAGGAGGCGGAAGCCGAAGGCCTGCGCCGGGAGTTGGGAAAAAAGAACGAGGAGCTGGAGATTGGCCAGAGCGCTTTTCACCGGGAATCCTCCCGCCTGGAATCCCTGCGGAACATGGCCGAGCGCTACGATGGCTACGGCAACAGCATCCGCAAGGTCATGGAGCAGAAAAAGAACGTGCCGGGCATCGAGGGCGTGGTAGCGGACCTCATCAAAGTGGATCAGCAGTATGAGACCGCCATCGAGACAGCTCTGGGCGGCAGCATCCAGAATATTGTCACGGAAAATGAGGATACTGCCAAGGAGCTGATTGAATATCTGAAAAAGAACCGGTTTGGCCGGGCCACCTTCCTGCCCCTGACCAGCGTGGGTGGACGGGGCGGCTTCGCGAAGCCGGAGGCCCTGAAGGAAAAGGGAGCCATCGGCCTTGCAAGTACTCTGGTACGGGCGGATAAAAAATATGACCGGGTGGTACAGCATCTGCTGGGCCGGGTGCTGGTGGCGGAGCATATCGACGATGCCATCCGCATTGCCCGCAAATACAACCATTCCATCTTTATCGTCACGTTGGAGGGCGAGTCCCTAAGCCCCGGCGGCTCCATGACCGGCGGAGCCTTCCGCAATTCCAGCAATTTGCTTGGCCGAAAGCGGGAACTGACGGAGCTGGAAGAGAATGTACAGAAGCTGGAGGCTGATATCCGGGAAGCCCGTCTTCAGATCGAAACTTTGCGGGAGCAGCGCCGGGAACGGCGCGCGGAGGCAGAGTCCTTAAGTACAGAGCTACAGCGGCTGTATCTGCAGCAGAATACGGCGAAGATGAATTCCGATCAGGCGAAAGCAAGACTGGATGAGATTATTGAGGGCTATTCCGGACTTCGAAAGGAACTTTCGGAAATCGAGAAGCAGTTTGCGGACATTCACGACAGCCGCGAAGCTATTTTCCGGGAAATACGGGAGTCTGAGGAGCAGGAGAAGCAGAACGAGGCCAGAATCGAGATAGCGCAGACAAGATTGGCTGAGCTGAAGCAGAGCGAGGCTGAGAGCATCGGCGACAACGAAAAGGCGCACCTGAAGCTGGCGGCCCTGACCCAGAAGGCGGGCTTTGTGGATGAAAACGCGGCCCGTATTGAGCGGGAGCTTGTGAGACTTCATACGGAAGAGCAGGAGATTCACGAGGGTATGCAGAAGGGCAATGCCGACATCGAAGCCAAAGAGGAAGGCATCGGCGCTTTGCGGAAGCAGATAGAGGACATGATCGCCAGGAGCGAGCGCTTAAACGGTGAGACCGCAGAGCTTGGCGGCAAGCGGGAAGCACTGCTGACCGGCCAGAAGGATTTCTTTACGAAGCGTGAGGAGCTGTCCGATAAGCAGACCCGGCTGGATAAAGAGGTTTTCCGCCTGAACAGTCAGCGGGAAAAGCTGGAAGAAACGGTGGATTCCCTGACCGATTACATGTGGGAGGAGTACGAGCTGACCTACAACACAGCCCTTCCCATGAAACAGGAAGAGGATATGGATTTGGCGGCACTGAAGAAGCAGACCAGTGTGCTGAAGGATGAGATACGGAAGCTGGGCGATGTCAATGTGAATGCCATTGAGGATTATAAAAATATCTCAGAGCGGTATGAATTTATGAACACCCAGCGGAACGACCTGGTAAAGGCCGAGGAGACCCTGATGGGCATTATTTCGGAACTGGATACAGGCATGCGCCGCCAGTTCGAAGAACAGTTTGCCCGGATTCGGGTAGAGTTTGACAAGGCTTTCAAGGAATTGTTCGGTGGCGGAAAGGGAACCCTGGAGCTGGATCCGGATGCGGACATGCTGGAGGCAGGCGTGCGGATTATCGCCCAGCCGCCCGGCAAAAAGCTGCAGAACATGATGCAGCTTTCCGGCGGAGAAAAGGCCCTGACGGCCATTTCACTCCTGTTCGCCATTCAGAACTTGAAACCCTCGCCCTTCTGTCTGCTGGATGAGATTGAGGCAGCTCTGGATGATTCCAACGTAAACCGCTTTGCAAAATATCTTCATAAGTTGACAAAGAATACACAGTTTATTATTATTACACATAGGAAGGGAACCATGGAGTCCGCAGATCGTCTGTATGGTATTACCATGCAGGAGAAGGGCGTCTCCACGCTGGTTTCCGTAAATCTGATTGAAGAGGAATTAGATGAATAGTTAAATTCAGGGGGAAATGAAATGTCTGAGGAAAAAAAAGGCTTTTTCAGCCGTCTGGTCTCCGGTCTTGCCAAGACCAGAGCAAACATCGCGGCCGGTATTGACAGTATTTTCAGCGGATATTCCGCGATTGACGACGATTTCTATGAGGAGATCGAGGAGATCCTGATCATGGGCGACATCGGCATTAATGCCACCAACGCTATCCTGGAGGATCTGAAGCAGAAGGTGAAGGAGCAGCACATCAAGGAGCCATCCGAATGCAAGCAGCTTCTGATCAACAGCATCAAGGAGCAGATGCAGGTGGGCGACGTGGCATACCGCTTCGAGCAGGAGAAGTCCGTGGTGCTGGTCATCGGCGTCAACGGCGTGGGTAAGACCACATCGGTAGGGAAGCTTGCAGGCAAGCTGAAGGATCAGGGCAAAAAGGTGATTCTGGCGGCGGCAGATACCTTCCGCGCGGCAGCAGGCGAGCAGCTGACCGAGTGGGCGAACCGGGCCGGCGTGGAGATTATCGGCGGCAGCGAGGGCGCAGATCCGGCTTCCGTAGTTTATGACGCAGTCTGCGCGGCCAAGGCGCGGCATGCGGACGTATTACTCTGCGATACGGCGGGACGTCTTCACAATAAGAAGAATCTGATGGAGGAGCTTCGGAAAATCAACCGGATTATCGACCGGGAGTACCCGGACGCATTCCGTGAGACCCTGGTCGTCCTGGATGGCACCACCGGACAGAACGCTCTGGAGCAGGCCCGTCAGTTCAAAGAGGTCTGCGACATCACAGGCATCATTCTCACGAAGCTGGACGGAACAGCCAAGGGCGGTATCGCGGTGGCAATCCAGTCCGAACTTGGTATCCCGGTGAAGTACATCGGCGTGGGTGAGAGCATCGAGGATCTGCAGAAGTTTGACGCGGACGAATTTGTGAACGCCCTGTTCCATCAGGAAAATGATGACTGACAAAATTTGTAAAAACACAATATAAGAGGAGAAAAACATGCTTACACTGGAAAAATTTGAGGAAGCCTCAGAGGTGGTAAAAAAAGTAGCGATCGAGACCAAGCTGTTATACAGTCCGTATTTCAGCGAGCGCACCGGCAATAAGGTATATCTGAAGCCGGAAAATATGCAGGTAACCGGCGCGTACAAGATTCGCGGCGCTTATTATAAGATCAGCACATTGTCGGAGGAGGAGCGCTCCAAGGGACTGATTACCGCGTCCGCCGGAAATCATGCCCAGGGCGTGGCTTACGCGGCCAAGGCCTACGGCGTAAAAGCGGTCATCGTCATGCCGACCACCACACCGCTGATGAAGGTGGAGCGTACCAAGAGCTATGGCGCTGAGGTCGTGCTTCACGGCGACGTGTATGATGAGGCGTGTGAGTATGCGTATAAGCTGGCGGAGGAGCACGGCTATACCTTTATCCATCCCTTCGACGATCTGGCGGTAGCCACCGGCCAGGGAACCATCGCCATGGAGATTGTAAAGGAGCTTCCGCTGGTAGACTACATTCTGGTTCCCATCGGAGGCGGCGGACTTTCCACCGGCGTGTCTACTCTGGCAAAGCTTTTGAATCCGAATATCAAGGTTATCGGCGTGGAGCCCGCAGGCGCCAACTGTATGCAGGTTTCTCTGAAGAATAAGAAGGTGACCACCCTGCCGACGGTCAGCACCATCGCCGACGGTACCGCCGTAAAGACTCCGGGAACCAAGATTTTCCCGTATATTCAGAAGAATCTGGACGACATCATTACCGTCACCGACGACGAGCTCATCGGCGCGTTCCTGGATATCGTGGAGAACCACAAGATGGTGGTAGAAAACTCCGGTCTTTTGACCGTAGCGGCTCTGAACCACCTGAACGTGAAAGGTAAGAAGATTGTCTCCATCTTAAGCGGCGGAAATATGGACATCATCACCATGTCCTCCATGGTACAGTTCGGCCTGATCCAAAGAGACCGTATCTTCACCGTATCCACCATGCTTCCGGACAAGCCCGGAGAGATGGTCAAGATCTCCCAGGTCATCGCCGACGAGAACGGCAATATCGTCAAGCTTGATCACAATCAGTTTATCGGTACCAACCGGAACGAGGGCGTGGAGCTGCGCATCACCATCGAGGCCTTCGGTACCGAGCACAAGAACCGCATCGTCAAGAAGCTGGACGAGGCAGGCTTCCGGCCGCGGTTAGTGAAGATCAACCTGTAAAAGTTTAATAAATGAGAAAAATGTCCTTGCATTTGCCGGGAAAATATAGTAAAATAGCGACCAGTGCATAAGGGAGTAGTTAGCGCCGGCTGGCGTGACAAAATCAACACATTGGCCATAAAGCCTGGTTTTGTATGAAATAACGAGACTTATCCGCAGAAGAAATTCTGCGGGTAGGTCTTTTGTTTTATATAGGGGCTTGTACGCCGGAATAAAAAGAAAAAGGAGAACTTCATTATGGGATTGGTAGAACTTTTCGTTCTTGCGGTAGGTCTGTCCATGGACGCTTTTGCCGTATCGGTCTGTAAGGGCCTGGCGGTGCAGAAGGTGGGCGTAAAGGAATGCTGCATCGTCGGCGTCTGGTTCGGCGGCTTTCAGGCGCTGATGCCGCTTCTTGGATATCTGCTGGGCAGCCAGTTTAAGGATTACATCACCAGTGTCGATCACTGGATTGCCTTTGTGCTGCTTCTCATCATCGGCGTCAATATGATTCGGGAGGCTCTGGGAAAAGAAGAGGACGGGGAGGTCTGTCCGAAGGAAGAGAATCCGTTTGCGTTTAAAACGATGCTGATGCTGGCGGTAGCCACCAGCATCGACGCCCTGGCCGTGGGGATCACCCTGGCTTTTTTAAACGTGGCGCTGATTCCTTCCGTAACATTTATCGGTGTAACAACTTTCGTGATTTCCGCCATCGGTATTCGCATCGGCAATATCTTTGGTATGAAGTACAAATCCAGAGCGGAATTCGCGGGCGGCGTGATTCTCATCTGTATCGGCCTGAAGATTCTGCTGGAGCACCTGGGAATTCTGGGTTAAAGGGCAGAATATCCGAAAAATAATTTTGTCAAGAAAAAATACTTGATATGTAAAGCCTTGGAATGCTAGTAAAATCAGCACTCCGAGGCTTTTTTATATGCTTTTTGTGACAATCTTGTGACAAAATATAAAATAAAGCATGATTTTGTGTGATTCTGGTGTGCGTCCCGGCTGTAGATGGCAGCTGCACAGAAAGAACCGGGCGAACGGAGCGGAGGCCCTGGGTGGGGGGTGTATTTCTGGGCGAGCCGCCGCCAACTCACCCCCGTAAATTTTCCAAAAATAAAAAAGGCGATCCGGTCAGAATTTGATTGAAAGCCTTACAGTAAGATGATAATATAAATACATGGGAAACCAGAGAGCCGGGCGGCTTACCCTCTTTATCGGAGGGGCTAACCCTCCAGACGAAAGAAAGGAGGGCGTTGCCAATGGTTACATATTCTGATTTGATTCAGTTTTGTATATTCATTGTTGCCCTTGTTGGTCTTTGCTATAAGATTTTCAAGGATAAACGAAAATAGCCGCCAACTACTGCGAATAGTTGACGGCCTAAGTAATTAGGTAAATCACTGTTGAGGGTAGCCGCTTCTCTGGCTTTCCCTTTTTCTATCTTCAATATACCACAGGTTAGCCTATTTTTTCAAGGTAAAAAATCGGTGTTACCGATAAAATATTGTTAAATCTAAAAAAATCCTATAAAATATAAT
>NZ_JBOKYU010000064.1:0-9336 GCF_051972735.1 Laedolimicola sp.
ATATTGGCGATAATGTTATGTTTGCGCCGGATTGCGGATTATATGCGGCCGGACATCCCTTCGATGTGGAGCTTCGAAATTCCGGAATCGAGTACGCATGGCCTATCCGCATTGGCAACATAATCTGGGCGAAAGCGTAGGCCGTGTATACTGATACGTGTCCAGATAATTTCTTTAAAATAATTGACGTTACGGGAATTTCTGGTTACAATATGAGACATTAGAGACAGGGAGGCAGATAAATATGTACTATGTACCGGAAGGAACCAAAGAATGCGGCTTCTATGAATGTAAAAAATGTGGCAACCGCTTTTTATCCCTGCAGACCATGCAGCGGATCCCATGTCCGGACTGCGCGATGGATATCGATTATGAGATCGGGCCGGACGAATCTATGGAAGACATGATGGATACGGCAGAGCTGATCGATAAGCTGGAGGGTGAGGAAGAGATAGAAAGAATGGATGGACTCTTAAGCCTGGCAGTCACCGGCGGTGATTGTGAGTGGATCTAGTGAAAAAATGCACAAAAAGCAGACCCAATAATCTGTAAAACTGACGAAAAAAGCAAGGAGTAGAAAAAACTTCTTGCTTTTTTTCGTGAAAGAGACTATGATAGAAGCATAAGAACTGGAAACGTTTCCAATGAAACGTTTCCAAAACGGATTCCAATAAGGAATTCTACCATGAACGGGAGGAAATCATTATGAACAAGAAACTCTTAGCCCTGACACTGAGCGGCGCTCTGGCAGTTTCCATGCTGGCAGGCTGCGGCGGATCTTCCAACGGAGGAGACACCTCTACATCTACAGACACGAAGGCAGATACCACAGAAGCAAGCGGAGCAGAAGGCTCTGTATACTATCTGAATTTCAAACCGGAGCAGGATCAGCAGTGGCAGGACCTGGCAAAGGCTTATACCGACGAGACCGGCGTACCGGTAACTGTTGTAACAGCGGCATCCGGTAACTATGAGACCACTCTGATGAGTGAGATGGGCAAGAGCGGCGCTCCGACCCTGTTCCAGGTAAACGGACCGGTGGGTCTGGCAAACTGGAAGGATTACTGCTACGATCTGGCAGGCTCCGATATCTACGGACAGCTGACCAGCGATAACTACGCGCTGAAGGAAGACGACACCGTATACGGCATCGCATATGTAATCGAGTCCTATGGACTGATTGTAAATAAGACACTGCTGGAGAAAGCAGGCTACACTATCGACGATATCCAGTCCTTTGCGGATCTGAAAAAGGTAGCTGAGGATATCACAGCACGCTCCTCTGAGCTTGGCTTTGCGGCATTTACCTCTGCAGGTATGGACGGTTCCTCTGACTGGAGATTCAAGACCCATCTGGCAAACCTGCCGATCTACTTTGAGTATCAGACCGATGGTATCAGCAGCACAGACGCTATCAAGGGAACCTACCTGGACAACTACCGCGATATGTGGGATCTGTACATCAACAACAGCACCTGCGATCCGAAGGAGCTTTCTGCTAAGACCGGCGACGACTCCAGAAACGAGTTCCTGGCAGGCGACGCAGTCTTCTTCCAGAATGGTTCCTGGGAGTACGCGAACCTGACAGGCGACGGCGGTTATACCGATGACGACCTGGCTATGATTCCGATTTATATCGGCGCTGGCGACGAGGCAAATCAGGGTCTCTGCACCGGTACAGAGAACTACTGGTGTGTAAATAACCAGGCAGACGAGGCAGATATTAAGGCAACTCTGGACTTCATGAACTGGTGTGTAACCTCTGAGCTGGGAACCAAGACCATGGCTGATGAGATGGGCTTCGTTATTCCGTTCAAGGGCGCGCAGGAATCCAAGAACCTGTTTGTAAAGCAGGACGCAGAGTACACCGCAGAAGGCAAGACTCCGGTATCCTGGAACTTCACCACCATGCCCTCTGAGGAGTGGAAGAACGGCGTAGGCCAGGCTCTGACCGCATACGCAGCAGACCAGACCGACGCAAACTGGGCAGGCGTTGTATCCGCATTCGTTGACGGATGGGCAACCGAGTACCAGATGGCGAACGGCCAGTAAAAGAAAAACTATTTTAAGGGGCGGGCAGTCAATACTTGCCTGCCCTTTTTCTACTCAATTTTAACTCAGAAAGGAGTGCAGAATCATGGAAAAAGCGATCAAACGCTGGTCGCCCCTTTTTGTACTGCCCACGCTTCTGGCTTTTACGATTGGATTTATCATTCCCTTCTTTGAGGGACTGTATCTGTCCTTCTGCCAGTTCACGACAGTAAAAAACGCGAAATTCACAGGCTTTGGAAATTATAAAAAAATCTTTTCCGACCTTACATTTTTAAGCTCCTTTAAGTTTACCGTACTCTTCGCGGTGGCCTCCATTGTGCTGATTAACGTCATTGCCTTTGCGCTGGCGCTGCTTCTGACACGGAAGCTTAAGGGTACCAATATTTTCCGTACGATCTTCTTTATGCCGAACCTGATCGGCGGTATCGTGCTGGGATATATCTGGCAGATTCTGATCAACTGTGTGCTTTCCATCGTAGGACAGCCGCTTTTGGCACTAAACAGCTCCGCAGGCTACTGGGGACTGATTATCCTCATGTGCTGGCAGCAGATTGGTTACATGATGATCATCTATATTGCGGGACTGCAGAACGTCTCCGATGACCTGCTGGAGGCAGCCCAGATCGACGGAGCGACGCCCTGGCAGACTTTATGGAAGGTGAAGCTTCCTATGGTTATGCCGTCTATTACCATCTGTGTATTCCTGACGCTGACCAATTCCTTCAAGCTCTTTGACCAGAACCTGGCACTGACCGGAGGAGATCCGAACCATATGACAGAGATGCTGGCGCTGAACATTTATCAGACCTTCTACGCAAGGGCAGGAGCCCAGTGGAAGGGTCTCGGCCAGGCCAAGGCTGTACTGTTCTGCCTGCTGGTTATCGTAATTTCCGTGCTCCAGCTGCGGGCTACACGTAAGAGGGAGGTGCAGCAGTAAGATGAGAAAGAAAAAACAGATACAGGATACCGTCATGGTAGTGTTCCTGAGCATTCTGGCGCTGTTGTACGTCTATCCGATCGTCATGATTCTCTTTAACTCTGTAAAGAGGGAGACGGCGATTACCACCTCCGGCGCGTTCACCCTGCCGACGGCGGACACCTTCGCAGGTCTGGCAAACTACGCCAACGCGATTGCCTCCAAGGGCTTTTTACAGAGCTTAGGCTACAGCCTTCTGATTACCATCACCTCTGTGGCGGCGATTCTTATCTGCTGCTCCATGTGCGCCTGGTACATCACCCGGGTAAAGGGAAAGCTGTCAAAGATTCTGTATTACCTGTTTGTATTTTCCATGGTAGTACCCTTCCAGATGGTGATGTTTACCCTGTCCCAGACAGCGGATTCCTTAAACCTTAACAAGCCCTGGAATATCTGGATTATCTACCTGGGCTTCGGAGCGGGTCTGGCGGTTTTCATGTTCGCGGGCTTTATGAAATCCATTCCCCTGGAGGTAGAGGAAGCGTCCATGATTGACGGCTGCAATCCGTTGCAGACCTTCTTCCTGATTGTGCTTCCCATGCTGAAGCCGACCCTGGTATCCGTAGGAATCCTGGAGGCCATGTGGGTATGGAACGATTACCTTCTGCCGACCCTGGTACTGGATATTAAGAATTATAAGACCATTCCCATGTTGATCCAGTATTTCCGCGGAAGTTATGGTAAGGTAGAGATGGGTCCCATGATGGCAAGTATTATGTTAACCGTAATTCCTATTGTTATCGTATATCTGCTGGGCCAGAAACACATTATCAAAGGAGTGGCTGCGGGAGCAGTTAAGGGATAAACATACAGATGACAATCAAAGACATTGCGAAGGAGTCCGGATACGCGGTGGGCACGGTGTCCCGTGTGCTCAATAATCATCCGGACGTATCGGAAAAAGCGCGAAAGACCATTATGGCGGTGGTAGAAAAGCACCATTTCAAACTAAACAGCAACGCCAAGCACCTGAAGCAGCAGGCCAGCAGCGGAATCGCGATTATCGTAAAGGGTTCCCAGAATATGCTGTTCGCTTCCATCGTGGAGCGGCTGCAACGGCTTATAAGTGAGAAAAAGTACGCTTCCTTCATCTACTATATCGGTGAGGAGGAAAATGAGGTAGAGCGGGCTGAAAGGGTGTGCCTGGAGCGGCATCCCTTGGGGATTCTCTTTCTGGGAAGCGATCTGGAGTTCTTCAAAGAGCGGTTTGACCGGCTGGAGATTCCCTGCGTGCTGGTTACCAACTCGGCGGCGGAGCTGGGCTTTGACAATCTCTCCAGTGTCAGTACGGACGACGAGGCAGGCGCGCAGGCAGCGGTAGCGCATCTTTTGAAGCTGGGCCACCGGAACATCGGTATCCTGGGCGGTTATATGGAAAAGTCCCATGCGGCCCATACCCGGTACAAGGGCTGCGAAAAGGCCTTCGCGGAGCAGGGCATGAAGCTGGAGCCCGGTCGGCAATACCGGTCGGCGTTCTTTTCCATGGAGGAGGGCTATCACGCCATGGAGCAGCTGTTTGAGCAAATGCCGGATCTGACCGCGGTATTTGCCATGGCAGATGTACTGGCAGTGGGCGCTATCCGCGCTATCCGGGACCGGGGACTTCGGGTACCGGAGGACGTTTCAGTGATGGGCTTTGACGGAATTGAACTGGGAAATTATCTTTCTCCGCGGCTCACTACGGTGCGCCAGGCCAGAGAAAGGATTGCTGACCGGAGCCTGGAAATTCTGCTCTCGGACATTGCGGGAGAGCGTCCGGCGGTGCATGAGCTTCTTCCCTTTGATATCGTGGAGGGAGAGAGCGCGGCGAAAATCGCCCGCTAAGACAGAACAGAAGATAAGATGGGTAACGGTGAAGATATGGAATAATTACGGTGTACGCTCCGGGCGGACATGGTAAGGAGGAAGAAAAATGGCAGATATTACATTTAAGCATGTGGTGAAAACCTATGACAATAAAAATACAGTGGTTCCGGATTTGAATCTGGAAATTCACGACAAGGAATTTATCGTGCTGGTCGGACCGTCCGGCTGCGGAAAGTCCACGACTCTCCGTATGATTGCGGGTCTGGAGGAGATCAGCTCAGGCGACCTGTTCATCGGCGACAGAAGAGTGAACGATGTGGCGCCCAAGGATCGGGATATCGCGATGGTATTCCAGAGCTATGCCCTGTATCCCCATATGACGGTATACAAAAATATGTCCTTTGCCTTGGAGCTTCACGGCACGCCCAAGGACGAGATTGACAAAAAGGTGCGCGAGGCAGCCGAGATTCTGGGCCTGACAGAGTACCTGGACCGGAAGCCCAAGGCGTTGTCCGGCGGACAGAGACAGCGTGTGGCACTGGGCCGCGCCATGGTGCGGAACCCTGCGGTATTCCTGCTTGACGAGCCCCTGTCCAACCTGGACGCCAAGCTCCGTACCGAGATGAGAAGCCAGATCGCCGCATTACATAAGCGTCTGCAGACCACCTTCGTATATGTAACCCACGATCAGACCGAGGCGATGACCATGGGCGACCGTATCGTAGTCATGAAGGACGGTATCATCCAGCAGGTAGACACGCCCCAGAACCTGTACAATTATCCCTGCAACAAGTTTGTGGCAGGCTTTATCGGTTCTCCCCAGATGAATTTTGTAAACGTGAAGGTGGAGAAGGAGGCTGCCGGAACTGTACTGGTATTCGGCGATTACCGGATTCCGGTAAACAAGCCGGAGCTCCTGGCTTATGTGGGTAAAGAGGTTATCATGGGCATCCGCCCGGAGGACATTCACGCGGAGGAATCCTTCCTGGCTATCTCCGATGCTTCCAATATCGAGGCGAAGGTAGACCTGGCGGAAATGATGGGATCTGAGATTTATCTGTATCTGACCTGCTTCGGACAGAAGCTGGTAGCCAGAGTGCCGTCCCGTACCGGAATCCGCGCGGAGGACGTGGCGAAGCTGGCTCTGGATGTGAACAAAATTCATGTCTTTGACGCGGAGACGGAAGCTATCATCTGTCATTAGGATTAAAAATCGGGCAGTCAGGAGGAAAATCACGATGACGAAATATACCGTTTTATTGAACAGCATTGAAAAAATAAAAGACTTTGTAAATACCATTACCCGCTATCCCTATGATTTTGATCTGGTGTCGGGACGCTATACCATTGACGCCAAATCCATTATGGGTATCTTTTCCCTGGATTTGACCCACCCGCTGGATCTCTGTGCCTATACGGACGGGGATGAAAAGCTTCAGGAGGATCTGAAACCCTATCTTGTGGAAAAAGGAGCGTGATGGCCGGTGAGAAGCAGTGGAATTTTGATGCACCTCTCTTCCCTGCCGAGTCCTTACGGAATCGGCAGCATGGGAAAACCGGCGCGGGAATTCATTGATTTTCTGAAGGCGGCGGGCCAGGGCTACTGGCAGCTGCTTCCCATCTGTCCCACCAGCTACGGGGATTCTCCCTACCAGTCCTTTTCTACCTACGCGGGCAATCCTTACTTTATCGATCTGGAGCTGCTTGAGGCAGACGGACTTCTGGAATGGCAGGAGTATGGAGAGGTGGATTGGGAGAGCGCGCCGGAGAAGGTCAATTACGGCGTCCTGTACGAAAAGCGTTATCCGATTCTGCGGAAGGCCGCAGAGCGGTTCCTTACGCGGATCCCTTCGGATTATCCGGAATTCTGCGCGAACAATGATTACTGGCTGGGAGATTACGCCCGTTTCATGGCCATGAAGCACGCCCATGGAGGAGCGTCCTGGCAGGAGTGGGAAACCCTTTCGGCTGAGGAAATCGAGCTTCGGTATGCCGAGGAGATCCGCTTCTGGAAGGTGCTTCAGTATCTGTTCTTCCGGCAGTGGGAGGAGCTTCGCGCTTATGCCAATGAGCAGGGAATCCGTCTGATTGGAGATCTGCCCATCTATGTGTCCCTGGACAGCGTGGATGTGTGGGCACATCCGGAGATGTTCCAGCTGGACGAGAACCGGAATCCGAAAGAAGTGGCCGGCTGTCCGCCGGACGGCTTTTCCGCAGACGGACAGCTCTGGGGAAATCCTCTATTCGACTGGGAATATATGGAAAAGAACGATTACGACTGGTGGGTCAGACGGATTCAGTATCTCTGCAAGGTCTACGACATCCTGCGGATTGACCATTTCCGGGGCTTTGATTCCTACTATGCGATTCCCTATGGAAATACAACGGCCCGGGGCGGGCGTTGGAAGCAGGGACCGGGAATCGCTCTGTTCCGGGCAGTGGAGGATCAGATTGGGCCGCAGCGGATCATTGCGGAGGATCTGGGTTATCTGACAGAGTCGGTCCATCAGCTTCTGAAGGACAGCGGCTTTCCGGGAATGAAGGTACTGGAATTTGCCTTTGACAGCCGGGACGGGGGCGGCAGCGCCTATCTGCCGGAGAATTATCCGGAGCATTGCGTGGCCTATGTGGGAACCCACGACAACGACACGGCGCTGGGCTGGCTGAAGACGGCCCCGGCGGAGGATGTGGCCTACGCCAGGGAATATCTCCATGAGACAGAGGATGAGGCGACGGCCCGGGCTATGCTCGCTGCCATCTGGAACAGCCGGGCAGAGCTTGCCATCGTCCAGGCGCAGGATATCCTGGGACTGGGAAGCGAAGCCCGCATGAATACGCCATCCACGGTGGGCGAAAACTGGCGCTGGAGAGCGAAAGAGGGAAGCTTTACGCCAGAGCTGGCTGCAGAGCTTCGAGAGAAGATGGAAGCCTGCGGAAGGCTGGAAAAATAAAAAAGTACGGATGAAAAAAACGGGACATGGCAAATGCTGTGTCCTGTTTTTGTATCCAATTATTTACAAAAGATAGATAAGTTACAAAATAAGAAGAAAAACGGTTGGAAAAGTTACAAAACATATGCCCCAAGCATTTCTTTTACGCAGGTATCAATTTCAGATGCAATGGTTTTACACAAATCAGCTTTCAGACCGGCAGCAGTTCCGACAGCAACCAATTCTTTCAGGCCGGGATTTCGCCCGTTGCCATCGACGGTCGTAGTGTGCTCGCCGTAGTAAGTATTACTGTAGGTCAGGTCGTAGGCCGGACTCAGCCGCCAGGAATCGGTGGTATCGTCGTAAAGATAGGTAAAATTCTTTGAATGATCGTCCCGGTTGTGGGCGAAGACATTGAAGCACATGC
The DNA here is from genome assembly GCF_051972735.1 of Laedolimicola sp. Classification (NCBI taxonomy): domain Bacteria; kingdom Bacillati; phylum Bacillota; class Clostridia; order Lachnospirales; family Lachnospiraceae; genus Laedolimicola; species Laedolimicola sp. The sequence continues at coordinate 8,192 of NZ_JBOKYU010000064.1, forward strand.
GGCGATACATATTTTCCAGATCCTGAGGATTATCACGGGTCAAAATCTTCGTCAGCTTCATCAGACTGTGGTAATCAAGGCTTGGCTGCTCAAAATCCAGTTCCAGAAGAGCAGCAGCTGTCAGCATATGGATACGTTTTTCACCGGAGAAAGCCATGACGCGATCAAAGCGTTTCGTCCCGAAATAGCCTTTACATACATCAGAAGAAAATAAGCGGAACGGACTTACGGTAATGCCGCATTGCTTCGCGCACAGAGCGTACTGATATTCCATAAATCCGGCGTCCGGGCCGTCCACATGGGCGGGAAACTTGATAATCCAGGATTCACCGTCGATTTGCGTCATGATTTTAGGCCGTGCGCCGCCGCTGGTTCCGCCCAGACGGTATAATTCATCCAGCTTATCGGAAAATTCGGTATTCAGGATCTTCTGACATTGCCGGGCCAGAACGTCCAGGTTATCCAGTTCCGGTTCCGCGCAAAGATCATACTGCGGCTGATAGGTAAGCGCGCCCATTCCGGAAGAACCTACAATAGCGAGACGGTCGAGAACCGTGAGACGATCCGCATTTTCCCCCTGCTGTTTTAATAAACGCTGGAGCAGAAGGCGCCCCCAGGCGTCCGGCAGGCTGTCGGCAAATACGCCGAATAGTCCACCAAAATAATCTTTGGATGGAAGAAAAACCTGGCGCTTCAGCGGAAGCGAAAAGGGACTGACGGGAAAGCCGGTCTCCAGCCATTCCTCAGAATATTCAAATGCGGCCTTATGTGCGCTTGTCAGGGCAAGGGTGCCTACCAGCCTTTCGTCATAAAGTACCTGAATGACTTTATTTGTTTTCATTGATAACCTCCTGAATGTTCCGATAGGGAACCTCGGTAAAAAGCTGTCTCAAATCGTCTGCCATATCCAGTGCCATGGCAATCCTGGTCAATGAGAGAAGTGAGATTTGTCCGGTGGTTTCAAAGCGTTTCACAGAGCCGAAGCTGACGCCGCTGATCTGCGCCAGTTTTTCCTGAGAGATAGAGCGGCGCTTTCGGATAAGGCGCACCCGATCGGCAATTTTTTTGTCCAGTTCCTCGGCGGTTTCCCAGATGTATTCGTTCATAAAATGTGATCCTTAAAAAAAGATAGCATTGGATAATAT
>NZ_JBOKYU010000065.1:0-9155 GCF_051972735.1 Laedolimicola sp.
ATACCGCTCTCTCACTGCTTCCTCATATGCTTTCATAATCGTTTCTTTGTCTGCAAATGCGGACACCAGCATCAGTAAGGTGGATTCAGGCAGATGAAAGTTGGTGATCAGGGCGTCCATGATCTTGAAATGGTAGCCGGGGTAGATGAAGATTTCGGTCCAGCCGCTTCCTGCTTTCAGGATACCGTTTTCGTCCGTGGCAGATTCCAGGGTTCTGCAGCTGGTGGTGCCGACGCAGATAACGCGGCCACCGGCGGCTTTGGTATCGTTGATAAGTTTGGCCTGGTCTTCTTCTACCATATAGAACTCAGAGTGCATGTGATGCCGGGTTACATCGTCCACCTTGACCGGACGGAAGGTACCAAGACCGACATGTAAGGTCACATGGGCCAGTTTTACGCCTTTGGCCCGGATCTGCTCCAGCAGCTCCGGTGTGAAATGGAGTCCTGCAGTGGGCGCCGCTGCAGATCCTTCATGCTTGGCGTAGACGGTCTGATAACGGTTCTTATCCTTTAACTGATGGGTGATATAAGGCGGCAGCGGCATCTGTCCAAGCTGATCCAAAATTTCCTCGAAGATGCCGTCGAACTCAAAACGGATCAGGCGGTTGCCTTCGTCTACCACGTCGATAACCTCCGCCTTCAGCAGGCCGTCGCCGAAATCAATACGCGTGCCGGGTCTGGCTTTCTTTCCGGGCTTTACCAGAGTCTCCCATACATTGTCGGCCTTACGCTTCAGGAGCAGTACTTCGATATGCGCGCCGGTGTCTTCTTTGACTCCCAGGAGACGGGCCGGTATAACTTTTGTGTTGTTAACCACCAGGCAGTCACCCGGGTTCAGGTAGTCGATGATGTCCCGGAAGATCTTGTGTTCGACACTGCCTGTCTTTTTATCCAGTACCATAAGCCGGGAGCTGCTGCGGTCCTCCAGCGGATCCTGGGCTATCAGCTCCTGGGGTAAATCATAGTAAAAATCGCTTGTTTTCATGTTGTAATTCCTGTCCTTTAAATAGAGTTATATCATTTTTTAGAACTTTCTCTTCTTAAACCAATACAAAATCGCGCCCACCACCACAATGCTCAGCACGATCACATACAGATATCCGAACCTCCACCCAAGCTCCGGCATATACTTGAAGTTCATGCCGTACCAGCCCACGATTAGGGTCAGCGGCTGGAAGATGATGGTCACCATGGTAAAAAGCTTCATGGTATTGTTCAGGTTATAGTTGAGGGTAGCGTCCATGGCTTCCCGAAGGTGAATCAGATTATCACAGAGCAGCTGAGTGTTATTGCTGAGACGCTCGGATTTATCTGTGAAGATTTTGAAATAACGCAGATCTTCTTCCTCGAACAAATCATTTTCATTCTCCTGCAGGGACTCTCCGATGTCGATGAGCTGCTCATAGTAGTTTTTCAGCGTGGAAAGCCGATTTCGCAGATCGAAGATCTCGGTATTCAGCTCTGAGTCTACTTTGCCGTTGACCACTTCCCGCTCCATGGCAATAATCTGGCGTTCTGTCATGACCAGACCCCGGTTACCACTGGACAGCAGCCGCTCCAGCACACCGTAGATCACTTTCTCCATGGTGGCGTTCTGTCGGAATCGTCCAATAGCGTCCAGAAACATTTGCCGGATGCTGTCTTCCTTGTCGATGATTTTCACCACTACAAACAGATTTTTCTTAATGAAAAAGCCGATACGGTTGCGCCTGGTGCTCAAATTCAGGATATCCACGATATTGATCATACCGAAGCTGAACTCGTCGTATACATCCATACTGGTTCGGAAATGGGTGAAATCTGTCATACAGTCCTTGACCGCCACCTCTGAAAGTCCCAGCTCCTGATAGCAGCTTTTCAATTCATCCAGCGTCAGATAACCCACGCAGATATCATGGAAATCCAGCTGCTCCAGACTGATCTCCCGGATTTCTTTATTGTGAATCGAATAAAACATGTTGCTCCTCCCCGTATGTCCGTACACATTTTTCTATTCTACTGCTTTTTTCTGTCCGCGTAAAGCAGTTTCTGTTTCCCTTCCGCTCTTTTGCCATATATCAGTCAGGAACGGCTCCCCAGACGGGCTGCATCCAGGACCTTCATAACCCGCAGGCTGTGTTCCAGTCGTCTGTCCAGCTCCGCCTGGTTTTTATTTACATAGTATTCGGTAAATGCCGTCAGCTCCTCTGCGAAAATGCTGTCCCGGCGGGCCGACTCGTAATGTATCGGCTCCTGCTTATTTTCCTGATAACTGAACTCTTCAAACCGACCGGAATTGGAATGGCTGAACATGCAGCCCTTATCACCCTCGATATTCACCGATAAAGGCGCGCCACAATCCTTAGCCGCCACACAAACACACTGGAACGTCGGATATTCCATAACCAGAATGCCTGACGTGTCCACGCCCTTCTCCATATTCGGATAGTAATGAATTGCCTTAGGTTCGCCAAACAAGCCCACCACAAAATGAATATTGTATACATTCAGGTCCATCAGCGCGCCGCCTGCCTTGGCCGGATCGAATACCGGCGCGATGTTCCCCTGCTTGAATGCCTCATAGCGACTGGAATACTGGGAGAAATTCAGCTGCACAATCTTCACATCGCCCAGACCCGGAAGCAGCTCCCGAACCTTTTCATAGTTGGCGTTGTACTGATTGGTAATGGCCTCAAAGAGAACCAACCCCTTTGCCCGGGCCAGCTCTGCCAGTTTTTTCGCCTCTTCGTAGGTCACCGTAAATGGTTTTTCCAGAATCACATGCTTCCCTGCCTCCAGGGCCTGCTTTGTGAAGCTGTAATGCAGGTGATTGGGCACCGGAAGGTACAATACATCAATCGACTGATCCGCTAACAGCTTCTCATAGCTGTCATAGGCCACCGGAACCTGATACTTCTCACAGATCTCCTTCCGTTTTTCTTCTTTCCGTGCAAATAAAGCCCGCACTTCCATCTCCGGAATCAATTTTGCCGCCTCCAGAAACCAGGGCACCGTCATGCCTGCTCCTACAATACCAATCTGCATAAGTATTCCCTCCCGCATTTGTCTTATTTTTCGTCAATCATACGAGCATGTTGACTCTCTTTCGCTCATTATACCACGCCATATTTATCCTGTCAGCCTAAAACAGGACACCGACCCCATTTTCCGAGGAATCGATGCCCTGTAAGTTTTTTACAGTTTCAACCTACTGACGAAGCTCCGCCTTAAGGCCCTCCAGACCCTTCAGGATCCGCTTCATAGCCGCGGAAATGTCGCTCTCCTCCAGCGTCTTATCCTTACCGCGGAATACAATAGAATAAGCCACTGACTTATAGCCTTCCTTAATCTGGCTTCCCTCGTAAATGTCGAACAGCTGGAAGCTTTCCAGATAGCTGCCGCCCTTCTGCTCAATCACCTCTTCGATCTGGCCTGCCAGCACCTCCTTGGGGATCACCATGGAGATATCACGGGTTACTGCCGGGAACTTGGCAATTCCCTCATACTTACGGCCAAAGGTCGCCATCTCCGTTACCACCGGCATATCCAGAACAGCCACATAGGCCCGCTCGCCGATGCCATAGGTGTCGGCAACCACCGGATGAACCTCACCCAGATAGCCCATCAGCTTGCCGTCATAATAGATATTGGCCTGACGTCCCGGATGGAGATAATTCTTACCGGCCTTCGGATCATAGTGTACACGGTCGCGCATACCCAGCTTATCGAAGAGCTCCTCGATAACGCCCTTCATATTGTAGAAATCGCCGTCGCCATACATACCCAGGGTGAACTGCATCCGCTCATCCGGAAGCTCCTGAAGCGGAAGCGCCTTCGCGATATAGATATTACCCATTTCGTACAGACGTACATTCTTATTTCTGCGATTGTAGTTCGTAGCCAGAGAAGTCAGCATACCATTCATGGAAGTAGTACGCATGATACTGAAATCCTCGCCCAGTGGGTTGGAAATCCGGATTGCCCGGCGCATGGGATCCTCCGCGTCAAGAAGCAGCTTATCAAATACCTTCGGGCTCTCAAAGGAATAAGTCATACCCTGGGAAAAGCCGCAGAACTCAGCGATATCTCTTGCCACAGCCTCCACGCGAAGCTTGAAGGGAAGCTTACCTGTGGTAGCCTCTCCTCTCGGCAGTGTGGTCGGAATATTGTCGTAACCAAAGAAACGCGCTACCTCCTCCGCCACATCTGCCAGGCGGTGAATATCCTGCCGGAAGGTGGGCGCTACGATTTCATTGGTTTTCTCATCATAATCCAATTCAACCAGCTTCAGATAATCCAGCATCTGCTCTTTGCTGAGATCGGTTCCCAGAAGCCCGTTGATCTTATCCGCGTCAAAGGGCACTCTGGAAGGCTCGCTCTTTCCGTAATAAACGTCAACCATACCGTCTACCACTTCACCGGCTCCCAGCTCCTCGATCAGCTGGCAGGCACGATCAATGGCAGCCTGGGCATTGTTCGGGTCCAGACCCTTTTCAAACTTACCGGAAGCATCGGTACGAAGACCGATACGCTTTGCGGAAAGACGGATATTCACGCCGTCAAAGCAGGCAGCCTCAAACAGCATCGTCTTTACATGGTCTGTAATCATGGAGTTCTCACCGCCCATGATACCTGCGATTCCCACAGCCTTCTCACCGTCGCAGATCATCAGGACATTTTCATCCATGGTACGCTCCTGGCCGTCCAAAGTCACAAACTTCTCGCCTTCCTCTGCCCGGCGCACCAGAATCTGATGATCCGCAATGGTATCCAGATCGTAAGCGTGCATGGGCTGGCCATACTCTTCCATTACATAATTGGTGATATCTACGATATTATTGATGGGACGGATGCCATTGACTGCCAGTCTGCGCTGCATCCACTGCGGTGAGGGAGCCAGCTTGATATTCTTGACCACTCTCGCACAATAACGGGGGCAGAGATCCGCATCCTTTACATCTACCTTGATATAATCATTGACATCTCCGCCGGAGCCCTTTACGGTTACCACAGGCGGCACAAACTTCTTCCGGAAGGTGGCTGCAGCCTCTCGGGCAATACCGATGACACTGTAGCAGTCCACACGGTTAGAGGTAATCTCGTACTCAAATACTACGTCGTCCAGACCCAGGGCGTGGATAGCGCTTTCGCCTACCACTGCGTCATCCGGGAAGATATAAATGCCGTATTCCGGCGCTTCCGGGTACATCTCCCGGCTCTGACCCAGCTCCTCGATGGAGCACATCATACCGTTGGATTCCACTCCGCGAAGCTTTCCCTTTTTAATCTTGATTCCGCCCGGAGTCATTTTGCCATCATGTCCGCCGGCCACGCGGCCACCGTCCAGAACCACCGGAACCTTCTGTCCTTCCTTTACATTGGGGGCGCCTGTAACGATCTGAATCGGCTCTGCCTCTCCGATATTAACCTGGCATACTACCAGCTTATCCGCGTCCGGGTGCTGCTCAATCTTTACGATCTGACCAATGATGATATTTTCCAGATCTGCGTCCAGTCTGGTGAAGCCCTCCACCTTCGTTCCGGAAAGTGTCATTGCATCTGTATATTCCTGCGCCGTTACATCCAGATCCGGCACATACGCTTTAATCCATGATAAAGATGTATCCATTGTTTTTCTCCCTCCTTAGAACTGCTTTAAGAAACGAATATCATTTTCGTATAACAGTCTCATGTCATCAATCTCATACTTCAGCAGCGCAATTCTCTCCAGACCTACACCAAAGGCAAATCCGGTGTACTCGTTGGGATCGATCCCGCACATCTCCAGTACATGAGGATGCACCATACCGCAGCCCAGGATCTCGATCCAGCCGCTGCCCTTGCAGAACCGGCAGCCCTTACCGCCGCATTTGAAGCAGCTTACATCAACCTCGGCGCTGGGCTCCGTAAACGGGAAATGATGGGGACGGAACTTGGTTTTCGTCTCGGCTCCAAACAGCTCCTTGGCGAACTCCTCCAGAGTGCCCTTCAGATCCGCAAATGTAATATTCTTATCTACAACCAGACCCTCGATCTGATGGAAGGACGGAGAATGGGTCGCGTCCACCTCGTCAGAACGGAATACACGTCCCGGCGCAATCATACGGATAGGAAGCTTGCCCTGCTCCATTACACGCGCCTGGCAGGGAGAAGTCTGGGTCCGCAGCACGATATTTTTATTAATATAAAAAGTATCCTGCTCATCCTTGGCCGGATGTCCTTCCGGAATATTCAGTTTTTCAAAATTGTAAAGATCATACTCGATCTCCGGTCCTTCCACCACCTCATAGCCCATACCTACGAAGATACGCTCTACCTCCTCCAAGGCAATGGTGTTCGGATGACGATGGCCTACATTGTTCTTCTTCGCCGGAAGCGTTACATCGATAACCTCTGCCTTCAGCTTCTCCTCGCGAACCAGGGCCTCCATCTTTGCCTTGGCCTCTTCCAGAACCTTCTCGATTTCCTCGCGTGTCTCATTCACCAGCTGGCCTACCTTCGGTCTGTCCTCCGGAGCCACATCCTTCATACTCTTCAATACGCTGGTCAGTTCACCCTTTTTACCGAGAATGGCCACGCGGGCTTCATTCAATGTGTTCAGATTCTTTGCTTCCCGAATCTGCGCAATGGCATTTTCCCGGATTTTCTGCAGTTTTTCCTTCATTGTTCTCACCTTTCCTGAATTATTGGTTTTTGAGGGACGTGTACTCCAGGGCAGTTTCAGAAAGCTATCGCTTTCTGAAACTCGCGGCTTTCGCCGCATAGGCAATTTCAAAAGCAGACATTTGTGTGCAAGCACCCAACTGCCTGCTTTTGAAACTGCCTGCCCTTCTCAATGCAAACGCGCAAAAAAAGCTCCATCCCTACACATAGTAGGGACGGAGCATATATATTCCGCGGTACCACCCTGATTCCTGTCTCCATGTAAAACGGACAGGCTCTCATCTTCTGCGTAACGTGCAGGCTGCGTCACCGCCTACCAAATCTCTTCAGCGATGCTGCTCCGGTGGGAATTTCACACTCTCTTCTGAACTTAAGCCCGCTCACAGCCGCTGACGGTCTCTCTCTGAAAGAAGAAGAAAGGTTACTGTGCACCTTCGTTGCATTTGTCATATCAAGGATTATTCTAAACCTTTACGGGCGAAGATGTCAAGTACTTATTTGATAACATAGGTACTCAGCTTTCCGCTTCCCTTTTGCTCAAGTTTATCGATCTCACAAAGCTCCTTAAGCAATCGGAACGCCTTTGTTGTTCCTGCGCCAATCAAATCTTCGACTTCTTTTCTTGTAACACTGCCGTTTTCCTGTGCATATTGAAGAATGAGCGACTTCTGTTCATTCAGTGAAATATCTCTGTCCGCTTTATCAGATACCCGGACATCCATTTCCGGCTGCTCATTTCTATTCGGAAGTGTCACCCGAAAAACACCCTTTGCTGTTTCAAACTCTGGCTGAAATGGACAAGCTTTATACGCGCGCTCAATTTTTCCAATTCCTGTACCATGACTTTCAATCAATCTCATGCGGTAGAAAACAGCCGCAAGGTTCGGATTTCTCGATTGTGAGACACCAAGAAAAATGGATTTCAGCTCCAAACCGGATACAAGTCCTCCAAGAGAAACAAGTTCGATTCTGTCTTCATAGACATTGATCAGATTACTTCCACTAAAAGAGTAATCTCGATGAACGATGCTGTTCAGTAAAGCCTCTCTTACTGCTTCCTCCGGGTAATCTCTTCTATCAGTTCGATCCAGTCCTGAAAATGTTGCTTTCGTTTTATTAATTAAATCAATAAACTGGTATACATCCTCAAGCTGCTTTAAAATAGAGCCCTTAAATTCCTTTCTGTCTCGGAATAATTCCTTATCTGTTCCTTGAAAGAAAGCAACCTTCGTTGTTGTTTCACACTGGTCTGATAGCCGCAATGCAAGATTTGTATACAAACCATCTTCACCAATCAGCTTAAGAGTTCGCATTTGCGATGGTCCGATTTCGATAGACCTTCTCTGCATTTCTGTTTGGAGAGTATGGAACGTCAATTCCTGATTCATACTTCTGCACAGTTCAAAAGATCTACCACTGTTTTGAAGAATCATCTCCCAAATTCCCTCTTCCGTCATTGGCTGTGTAGAGCTTCCTTTTCTTACATACACTCCACCAGGCTTCAGACCTTTTTCACGGAGATAGTACGGTCGATTTGTTCCTGTACTCTTCGGCACAGTGCTGCACATCATATACGCTTTGGCTTCTGCCTTTTTGGCTTACGGGTGGTCAAACCATCTCTTTTGCAACACAAATCAGCCCTTGACTCACCCGTTTTTTTTGAACGAGAGCAAGAGCTCTTTTTTGTCCCTGTGCTTCCCCTTCACATATCCCAAAGAAAGCCGGTGGAAACGCAGGTAAATTGCATTCAGTTTTTGATTTTTTTTAAATTAACCAGACATACCGTTTTTCTGATTTGACAACAAAAAAACGGAGCCAAAACCCACAGCAAAAAAGCTGTAAGTCATGACTCCGTTCAGTCCTTCGGCTAATCCACTTATTAGCCGGATATCCTATTCATTTTAATTTCATATGCAACAAGTGATCCATCTTTCCGACGCTTCACCACCACATCATTTCCTTTATCCGCGATTCTGCGAATCGTAGAAAAAACCTCTAAATCCTCTTTTCTGAGAATTTTCTCTTTGTCGCTAAAGATCCCTAATACCGCATCCTCCTGCATATTGCAATCCTCCCAAAACAATCGTCTATTGATTCGTCGAACTATTTTCTCCATCGCATAACCTCTCTTCCCTGCAATTTTTCAATACAACCGTGTTGTTCACACTGTTTGTAACTACAAATTCATCGACAACGCTTGAACCTGCAACTAAAACAATCGAAAAGCTATCTCTGATAGATAAATTACATAACTGTTTTTTTAATTGTTCAAATATCTCTCTGCGATTTACAACAACTGATACTCTGTCATATTCATTTTGTTTCACATAAAAATTGGCAAAAATCGAATCCAGCAATCTTCTGGTTCTTCCTGAACCAGAAGACCACAGCGGACTCATTGGTAAAATAAGTTTTACATCAAAAGCCCACAAACATTGTTTGCCGGAGAGTGCGTCTGTTTCAATCACAAAGTCATATCGCAACCTGTTTTGTGTTCTTACTTCTTTAGAC
>NZ_JBOKYU010000066.1:0-8566 GCF_051972735.1 Laedolimicola sp.
CGTCAATACGGTGGAAGCATCCGGTGTCACAAAAAAACAGTGAGACTTTTATTGCATATTTATTGTGCAATAAAGGTCTCTTTTTTTATACAAAAATTCCTGTTGGAAATACTTAGGAAAAAGGAGGAAATCATATGAAACAAATTTATCAGCAAACACCGGAGGAGGTTCTGAAACATGTGAACAGCAGAGAATCCGGACTTACCGGCGAAGAAGTAAAAAAAGCCAGAGAGATCTACGGCTGGAATGAACTTGCGGAAGGAAAAAAGAAAAACATCCCACAGATTTTCTTTGAACAGTATCGGGATTTTCTGGTGCTTATTCTGATTGCGTCGGCAATCATATCCGGTGTGCTCGGAGACATGGAAAGCGCGCTCGTTATCCTGATCGTTATCACAATTAACGCAATTTTAGGAACTGTTCAGACCATAAAGGCAGAACAATCCCTGCAAAGCCTGAAGACGCTTGCCGGCCCGGAAGCCAAAGTATTGCGCGACGGCACAGTCGTTCAGCTTCCGGCAAGGGAGCTGGTCATCGGGGATATCATCTTGCTTGAGGCTGGCGATATGATTCCGGCAGACGGAAGATTAATCGAGAACGCCAGTCTGAAGATTGACGAAAGCGCTCTCACCGGAGAAAGCCTTGCTGTAGAAAAAAGCCTGGATACTCTTTCCGCAGAGGTTCCCCTTGGCGATCGAACCAATATGCTGTTCTCCGGAAGCTTTGTGACCTATGGACGCGGCAGGGCAGTTGTGACCGCCATCGGAATGCAGACCGAAGTCGGGAAGATTGCCGGACTTTTGAAATCCACCTCAGAAAAGCAGACGCCTCTTCAGGTAAATCTGGAGGCCTTCGGAAAGAAGCTTTCCATCTTAATTCTGCTTTTCTGCGGAATCTTATTTGCCCTCAGCGTATTCCGGGGCGAACAGCCCGGCAACGCCTTTCTGTTTGCCGTAGCGCTTGCGGTCGCTGCAATTCCGGAGGCCTTAAGCTCCATCGTCACCATAGTTCTTTCCTTTGGAACGCAGAAAATGGCGAAGGAACACGCTATCATTCGCAAGCTTCAGGCGGTGGAGGGGCTTGGAAGTGTCTCCATTATCTGTTCCGATAAAACAGGAACGCTTACCCAGAACAAGATGACCGTAGAGGATTATTATATAGATGAAAAACGGATTCCCGCGTCTGCCATTGATGTAATGGTTCCGGCGCAGCGATATCTTCTGGACTGCAGTATTTTATGCAATGATTCAACCAATGAAAACGGAGTCGAAATCGGAGATCCCACAGAAACTGCTCTGATTAATCTGGGAAGCTGCTGCGGAATTCATGCCGCGGAAGTAAGAAGCGCTTATCCCAGGAACGGAGAACTTCCCTTTGACAGTGAACGTAAAATGATGTCAACCCTTCATAAGATAGACGGTGAAAACCGACTGATCGTAAAGGGCGCGGTAGACTGTCTCCTTGAACGGACGGAACAAATCTGGACCAAAGAGGGCGTCCGGGAAATGACAGCGGACGATAAAGAGAAAATCCAAAAACAGAATCAGGAATTTTCCATGGAAGGACTCCGCGTGCTTGCCTTTACCTACCGGCCACTTCCGGAAAAACATCTCTTAACCGCCGAAGATGAAAATCATCTGATCTTCCTGGGTCTGATCGCTATGATGGATCCGCCAAGAGAGGAATCGAAGGCAGCGGTTGCCGAATGTATCAGAGCCGGAATCCGGCCGGTTATGATCACCGGGGATCATAAGATAACAGCGGCGGCAATTGCGAAAAGAATCGGCATTTTACAGAACTTATCTGAAGCCTGCGAGGGAGCGGACATTGAACATTTAAGCGATGAGGAGCTAAAAGCGCTGGTTCCGAATATTTCGGTGTACGCAAGAGTATCCCCGGAGCATAAGATCCGTATTGTCCGCGCATGGCAGGAAAGAGGTATGATTGTCGCAATGACCGGCGACGGCGTCAATGATGCCCCTGCGCTGAAGCAGGCAGACATTGGCGTTGCCATGGGAATCACCGGAACAGAGGTTGCCAAGGATGCCGCTGCGATGGTGCTTACCGATGATAACTTCGCAACGATTGTAAAGGCCGTGGAAAATGGCCGTAACGTCTATCGGAATATTAAGTACGCCATCCAGTTTCTGTTATCCGGAAATTTCGGAGCAATCCTGACGGTTCTTTGCGCGTCGATAGCAGGCTTTCCGGTTCCGTTTGCACCGGTACATCTACTGTTTATCAATCTTCTGACAGACAGCCTTCCGGCAATTGCCCTGGGCGTAGAGCCCCATAGCAGCGAGGTCATGAATGAAAAGCCGCGCGCTGCGGGTGAGTCGATTCTGACAAAAGATTTTCTCAGCAAAATCGGCCTGGAGGGCCTGGTCATCGGTATCATGACGATGGTTGGATTTCTGACCGGATACCATCAGAACGGCGCGCTGCTTGGAAGCACGTATGCATTTGGAACCCTTTGCCTGTCGCGTCTGTTCCACGGCTTTAACTGCAAATCCGATCACCCGGTTCTCTTTACCAGCCGCTTCTTTCACAATAAATGGCTGTTGGGAGCCTTTGCTCTGGGCGCAGTGCTTATCACAGCCGTACTGACCCTTCCCGGCCTTCATCTCCTGTTTAAGGTGGAATCTCTGAACCTGACGCAGCTCGGCCAGGTATACCTGTATGCAGTTATCAGTCTTCTGCTCATTCAGGCGCTGAAATGGATTCGTATGAAATCAAAAAAGAATGGAGAAAACAATGGATCTAAATAACTTATCCATGAAAAAAATCCGCGAACTCATCGTATTTACCGCATTTCTTGTCATTGCGCTGTGGAAATTCGATATCGTGATCGACGTAATAAAAACCATCTGGAACATCCTGTCTCCCTTTGCGTTGGGAGGCGCCATCGCCTTTGTCATCAATGTTCCCATGAGCTTCTTAGAAAAGAAGCTTTTTGGAAAAGCAAAGGAAAAAGGAACGAAGGCCGCCGAAAAATTCGCGCGGCCCGTAAGCCTGCTTCTCACCCTTACCGGGATTGTCGTCCTCCTTATCCTCGTGATGTTTGGAGTCATTCCCCAGCTTACCAGAACCATCGGAACTCTAATTACAAACATCACTGCCTTTATTCCTCAGATGCAGGCCTGGATCCTGGAATTTTCACACAATAACCAGGAAATCATGCAGCTGGTAAACCAGATCCGGTTTGACCCGGACCAGGCCGTCAGATGGGGAATGGGCCTTCTGGGAAAAGGAACCGGGAATGTGATGAATACGACCATACTGGCTGTCGGCTCCATCGTCAGCGGTATCACGACCTTTTTTATCGCGTTTTCTTTTGCCTGTTATATTCTGTTTCAGAAGGAAAAATTGCGTATCCAGGTAAGGAAGGTCTTTTTTGCCTTTCTCCCAAAAGAAAAAGCGGAAGCCTCCCTTCGAATCTGTTCCCTGACCTATCGGACCTTTGCAAATTTTCTTACCGGACAGTGCCTGGAAGCGGTGATTCTCGGAAGTATGTTTCTCCTTGTCTTAAGTATTTTAAAAATGCCCTATGCGCTTTTAATCGGAATTCTGATTGCGTTTACCGCTTTAATTCCCATTTTCGGCGCATTCATAGGCTGTGCGACAGCAACCTTTCTCATTTTCATGGTAAGTCCCAAACAGGCTGTTTTGTTTATTCTTGTATTTCTGATTCTTCAACAGCTGGAGGGAAATCTGATTTATCCTCATGTAGTCGGCGACTCTGTCGGGCTGCCCTCCATCTGGGTGCTTGCGGCTGTGACAATTGGCGGAAATCTGATGGGAATTGTGGGAATGCTTGTCTTTATCCCACTGACCTCCGTTTTGTACACCCTTTTCCGGGAGTACGTATATCTGCGCCTGAAAAAGCGGCACATAAACTGGCAAAATTTTTCTTGACCTCTCTTTTTCTCCGCGTTACTATAAGAAAGATTTAAAATCGTGTTCTTATGACATCGAAAAGGAGAGCCTGCTATCTATGTTAGATCTGACCGAAGGGCGCCCGTTCCGGGCGCTTCTTATCTTTGCCCTTCCGGTAATCGGAGGCAACCTGTTCCAGTTATTTTACACGCTGGCAGATTCTGTCATTGTGGGACGGACGCTGGGTGCCGACGCGCTGGCTGCCGTGGGCGCCACCAGTATGATTGTATATTTTGTACTCTGCTTTATCCAGGGCTTTACCAATGGCTTCGGTATCTGTCTGGGCCAGCGGTTCGGCGCAAAAGACACAGACGGTATGCGCAGAAGCGTAGCTGCGTCCACCCTGTTAAGCATCCTTTTTACCATTTTCGTAACACTGGTTTGCTGCGCGCTCTCCCGCCCGATCCTGGACTGGATCCATACGCCGGAGGATATCTATCAGCAGGCCTATGACTATATGTTCGTTATCCTGCTGGGCACCGCCGCGCCGGTCTTCTACAACCTGATCTCCAATCTGCTCCGGGCTCTCGGCGACAGCCGGACGCCCCTGTACTTTCTGATCTTTTCTTCGCTCTTAAATGTGGTTCTTGATATCGTTTTTATCGTCCCACTGCACATGGGCGTAGCAGGTGCTGCCTGGGCGACGGTACTGTCCCAGTTTATTTCGGCCTTTTTGTGCCTGATTGCAGGCTTACGCTCCTTTGAAATACTGCGGCTCCACCGGACGGATTTTCACGGCATCGGCACGGATCTTATCTCCCATCTGAAAATCGGTTTTCCCATGGGCTTCCAGATGTCTGTCATGTGCATCGGCCAGATCTCCATGCAGTCTACCGTCAACGCGTTGGGATCTGCGGCAGTCGCCGGCTATACAGCCGCTACCAAGGCCGATCAGGTATCCGTTCTGGTCAATAACGCCATGATGACCGCTATCTCCAACTATGTGGCCCAAAACTATGGAGCTGGTAAAAAGGACAGAATTCTGGCAGGCGTCCGGGCTTCTCTGCTCCAGACGGAGGCCCTAAATCTCCTGATGTGCGCCGGAATCATTCTGCTGCGCCACCCCATTGTAACACTTTTTATCGCAAATCCCAGTGATGAAATCTTCTCCTACGCCAACGGCTATCTGCTGACCGTAGCTCCCTTCTACTGGCTGCTGGGACTTCTGGCTGTCTACCGGACCAGCATCCAGAGCATGCAGAATGGTACTGCTCCCTTTGCCGCCTGTATGATTGAACTTGTCATGCGTCTGGCCGCCACCATCGGCCTTACGGCAGCTATCGGCTATATGGGCGTCTGTCTGGCCAGTCCTCTGGCCTGGGCCGGAGCCTGCGGACTGCTGATTCCGGTATATTACCGGATGATCCGGACTCTGAATTTTGCTGATACTTAAGCAGTTATGGTTTTCTTTCTTACGCTGGCTAAATCTCCCACACCGGTTCTGTCTCCCGGCTGTCCCGCTCCTGTTCCACGCGCTCAGCGGTATTGCGGATAGCCGCCTCATGACCGGTCAGGGCTGCGAAGGGGGAAAACTGGGCTGCCCGATCAGCGCGGGACATCTGGGGATGTACCGTGGACTGGTGGTGCGGTAAATGGATGATATCTTTGTATGAATCTGATTTTCCCATAAATCAAAATCTTCTTTCTAAATGATTTTCTTTCTGATTTTCCGCATAACAAGCGGCAGCTCTGCCCTAGGCCCGGTGGCCTCCGATCTGGCTGTTCCGGTGCTGGGCGGTGGCTCCTTCCTGCAGGTTCGATCCCTTCAGAATTGCGTTTTTTCCATATCGTTTCTTGATGTCCAACATGGCTTTCTGCAACCGTTTTTCTTTTTCTAAAGCTTCTTTCTGCGCTTCCGTTTCCTTTTTTTCTGCCTCATAATCGGTAAACAGGCTGAGCTGCTCATAGGTCTCTTTCTTCTGTACGCTCTCTTCCCGCACCAGATGATTGGCCGTCACTGTAATCCGACGTACCAGAAGCTTCGGATCCACAATCCGGGCATACAATTCCGACACTGCCCTCACCAGAAGCTCTGCAGAAGCTGTCTGGCACTCCAGACGGCTCGACCCGTGAGCATGCTTAGGAACCCGGCGTCCATATCGGTCCACGGTAATTTCCCCATGATAATTCTTTCTGCGCTCCGGCTCCGTCAGATTCTCTATATCGTATCCAACCGTCAGCACCAGCTGATCGGTCACCAATCCTTTGTCCACCAGATCCAGCGCCAGCAAATCGGTCATCTCCCGGACCACCATCCGGGCTTTTTCATATTCGTAAGGATACTGCAGCACCTGACCGGAGACTATACTGTTGTTCTCCGGCTTGTACGCCTTAATCTCCGGGATCGTACAGGGCTCCCAGCCCCAGGCGTGATCGATTAGAAGCTCCGCATTGACGCCGAACATTTTATAAAGAAGCTCTTCGTTGTAGTAATCGTCTGGCTTTCCTATGGAACAGCGGGCGACATCACCCATGGTATACATGCCCTGCTCCTGAAGCTTTCTGGCATAGCCGGGCCCCACCCGCCAGAAATCCGTCAGCGGCCGGTGCGTCCAAAGCTTCTGCCGATAGGACATCTCATCCAGCTCCGCAATCCGGATTCCGTCTGCATCCGGTCTGGCATGCTTGGCCAGGATATCCATGGCTATCTTGCACAGATACAGATTCGTTCCGATCCCGGCTGTAGCTGTAATACCTGTCTCCCGGTAAACAGAGCGAATCATTTCTATGGCCAGCTCCCGGGGCGTCTTCCGGTAGGTATGCAGATAGGTGCTCACATCCATGAATACCTCGTCGATGGAATAGACATGCATATCATCCGGCGCAATATAGTTCAGATATATCTCATATATTTGCGAGCTGTATTCCAGATAATACGCCATACGGGGCGTCGCTACAATGTAATCCAGCGCGTATTCCGGATGTGCCGCCAGCTCTGCCGCATCGGAGGATGAGCCTGCAAACCTTCCTCCCGGCGCCCGCCGAAGCCGTTCCGCATTGACCGCACGTACTCTCTCTACTACCTCGAAAAGCCTGGCCCGTCCAGAGATCCCGTATGCCTTCAGCGCAGGCGTCACTGCCAGACAGATGGTTTTTTCCGTCCGCTCCGGATCTGCCACCACCAGATTCGTCGTCAGCGGATCCAGTCCCCGTTCCCGACATTCCACAGAGGCATAGAAGGATTTTAAATCAATCGCCACATAGCAATGTTCTTTTCCCATTTTTCCAAACACCTCCAACCGCTTCCGGTGTCGATTTTCTTATTATGCTTATTATTCTTGTCCTTATTATAAAACAGCCGCATCTTATTTTCAAGAACGGATGTTCGATTTTTATCTGTTTTTCTGTCCCACCTGCCAGAACGCCACCGCGCTGGCCGCCGCCACATTCAGGGAATCTACCCCGTGGGACATAGGAATTTTTACCGTATAATCGCAGTCCGCAATGGTAGAAGCAGCCAGGCCGTCCCCCTCGGTTCCCAGAATCAGTGCCAGCTTTTCCTCACTCATCAGATCCGGATCATCAATACTGACCGAATCGTCCTTCAAAGCCAGGGCTGCGGTTTTAAAGCCAAGCTCCCGCAACAGTCCGATTCCTTTTTCCGGCCAGTCCTCTTTGTCGAAAAAGGTCCAGGGAATCTGAAATACCGTTCCCATACTGACCCGGACCGCCCGGCGGTAAAGGGGATTGCTGCAATCGAAGGTCAGAAGCACCGCATCCATATGAAGGGCAGCCGCGGAACGGAAAATAGCGCCCACATTCGTAGGATTTACCACATTTTCCAGAATGGCAATACGCCGGGCGTTCCCGCACACCTCCCGCACAGACGGAAGGGCTTTCCGGTACATGGCACAGAGCATTCCCCTAGTCAGCTTAAAGCCTGTAAGCTGCGCCAGAACCTCCATTTCCGCCGTGTATACAGGAATATTTCCCAACCGCTCCAGAACCGTCCTTGCTTCTCCCGCAAGCTGCCGTTTTTCCACCAGGCAGGACACCGGCTCATACCCTGCATCCAGCGCCCGTTCGATGACTCTGGGGCTTTCCGCGATAAACATGGCTTCTGCCGGGTTTGCCCGGTTGACTAACTGATTTTCGCTGGTACGCGCGTAGATATCCAGCTCCGGCGCGTCAAAACTGCTGATTTCTATGATATGAGACATATTCTTTTCCTTTTCTTATCTGATTTACACATTCTGAATACATACCATTTATCCACATTTTCTGTTAAACAGAATCTATCTTTCAACATTCTGTTTCTGATTTCCACAATGTACTCTCCTGTTAGAAGGCCTGGAAAATTCGGTATCATTTCGTTATCTATTATAGCAGATAGTCCAAAGCTTTGATATACTGCATTTATAATGGAACACTCGCAAAAAAACGGCAGAGAATTTTCCCTGCCGTTTACTTCTTCTTATCTAATTTTTCACATCTGCTCTTCCAACATTTTCACAATCAAAGGCTTTTGCTGCAGACCGGAAAGACGCTTGAGTTCTTTTCCATCCTTCATAAGAATCAGAGTCGGATAGCCGGATACCTCATACTCGTCTACCAGCTCTTTATTCTTGTCGAAATCCACTTTCAGAATCGTAGCTTTATCCCCACAAGTCTTGTCCACATCTGCCAACAC
>NZ_JBOKYU010000067.1:0-7816 GCF_051972735.1 Laedolimicola sp.
GATATACGCTTTGCCCAGTCTTTTGAAAAACTTTTACGGATGATACAGAATGGAAGATAGAAAAGTGGAATAACCTTGATGGGGCTAATTTCTCAAAGAAAATAAATCGTACTGGCCCAAATCAACTGGGAAAGGCACTTCACAGTCGGATTTATCATAAGATAAGATAAATCCGCCTGTGAGGTGCCTTTTTTGAAGACGTTTCCGCAACCATTAGAGGCAGAAGAGGAGCAGTATTACTTGCAGAGGCTGAAAGAGGGCGATGGGCAGGCGCGGGACGTTCTGGTGGAGCGCAATCTCCGGCTGGTGGCACATATTGTAAAAAAATACCAGGGCACAGGGGAAGAGACGGAGGATCTGATATCCATCGGGACCATCGGGCTTATCAAGGCTGTGACGACCTTCGACAGCGGGAAGGGGTCAAGGCTTGCAACCTACGCGGCACGGTGTGTGGAGAATGAGCTCCTGATGTACTTCCGCTCCAAAAAGAAAACCGCCCGGGAAACTTCCTATTATGATCCCATCGGCACGGACAAAGAGGGAAATGAAATTCATCTGCTGGACATCATGGAGAGCAGCGAGCGGGACGCGTTTTCCAGGGTCTGTCTGAAAGAGGACAGCCGGAAGCTTTACGCATTGCTCAAGAAAATTTTGACGGAACGGGAACGGACGGTGCTGGTCATGCGCTACGGCCTTTATAATGGGCGGGAATATACCCAGCGAGAGGTGGCGGCGAAGCTTGGAATCTCCCGTTCCTATATCAGCCGGATAGAAAAAAACGCGCTCTTGAAGCTGCGGGAATATTTTCCTGAGGAATGACTTGATTTGTCAAAGATGTCCAGTTTATAATAGAAGCGACAGCACGAAAAGTACAAAAGAGGAGAGCAGCGCCGGTTATGTTGAAGATAGGTTTTTGTGATGATGATTTATCGGTATTGAAGGAGCTTCAGGTCTTACTGGATCACTATCGGGTAGAAAAGAATAGAGAGCTTGTGTACACGGCTTACCAAAGCCCGCTGGAGCTTTTGGCAGATATGGAAAAGGGGCTGCGTTTCGACATCCTGTTTCTGGATGTGCTGATGCCGGGACAGACCGGAATGGAGGCGGCCAGGGAAATACGGGAATTTGATACGGCGGTTAAGATTATTTTCCTGACTTCCTCAGCGGAATTCGCAGTGGAATCCTATACCGTAGGCGCGTACTTTTATCAGTTGAAGCCCATATGGGCGGAGAGCTTTTACCGGTTGATGGATTCAGTGATTGCCGAGTGCAAAAAGGCGGAACAGCGGAGTCTGATCATGCGCTGCAAGACCGGAATCACACGGATAGAACTGGAAAAACTGATTTGCTGCGAGGTTATGGGCCGGACACTGTTGTTCTGTATGGAGGATGGCCGGACACTGGAAAGTCAGGGAAAGTTGGACGATTTGGCGGGACAGCTGGCCATATATGAGAATTTTCTGCGGCCACATCGCTCCTATCTGATCAATATGGATTACATCCGGACTCTTTCATCGAAAAGTATTGTCATGCAGAATCAGGAAGAAATTCCCATCCCCCATGGAAAATATTCCGATATCAAAACCCGGTACCTGGAATATGCCTTTGAGCGGCAGGGAATTGTGGTATAAAAGCCTTAGGAAGATTGAATGCAGATTTGGGGCGATTCATGTCGAATCGCTCCTTTTTTATGGAAAATTCGGTATCCTACAATCAGAAAGCGGCGGGGCCGTAAAAAAGAGGATAAAGGAGAATTTATTATGAAGAAGAAAGTGTTAGCAATGATTTTAGGTACCATGTTGGTTCTGTCTCTGGCAGCCTGCGGAGGTTCTGACGATGCGACAGAGGCTGATGCAACAGCGACTGAGGAGACTGCAGATACCGAAGAGGCGACAGAGGATACCGAGGAAGCTACAGATGAGACTGCAGCAGAGGATGTGGAATTCGCAGAAGGCGATGACGGCCCCCTGTGGAGCATTGATATGATGACTGAGCCGGTAGATGTGGCAGATACCACCTGGAGCTTTACAGGCGGCTGCATTGACGGCGAGGAGCTGACGGACGAGGAAATCGCAGAATCTCTGGAGCAGTACGGCGGACAGCTTGATTTCGTGTTCAATGCGGATGGTACCGCAAAGATGGTACAGGGTGGCGGAGAAATGGACGGCACCTATGAGGCAGACAGCACCGGATACGGCGTATACTTTGATAACAATGGCAGTGAGCTGAAGTATTATTGCGCATTTGCTCAGCAGGATGACGGCAGCGTTGTCATGATTGCCCTTTCTGATACAACCGGTTACAACGGACTGTATTTCATGCAGTAAAAACAGAAATCCGAACGGCGGATGCGGCATGGTCCGCACCCGCCGTTTTTATGGACTGGTCACTTGGAAAAGCAGGGTAACGGGAACTATGAAAACAGGAATGATAGTGGGTTTGCTGCTGATACTGCTGGTGGGTTGGATAATCTCAGCACAGCGCAGACTGACGGCAATGGATGAAAATATAAAAAATGCCATGGGCCAGATCGGAGTGCAGTTATTCTCCCGTTATGAGGCAACGATTGCCTTACTGGAGCTGTTGCAGCCGCATGGAGAAGAACTGCGGAAGACGGAGAGATGGCTTCAGGAAAAACGGCGCACTGTGACGGCGGAGACGGAGCCTGCTGACGTAGCCGAACAGGGCGCTTTGCTTTCGGAAGCACAGCGGATTTTGTTGGAGGCAGTGGAGCACTGCCCGGCTGTGCAGGAAAATAAAAACTGTCGAAATTATCTGAACGCATTGGATAGCTATGGAAAAATGCTTCAGACCAGCACATTGATTTACAATGATACGGTATCGAAATTTAATCAGAGTATAAGGCCGTTTCCGATGAATGTGGCGGCCAGATTGTTGCATTTTCAGAAAAAAGCGTATCTGGAAATGAGATAACAGGAGGAATATTATGGGATTATTCAGCAACCACAAAAAAGTGTGCCCCATCTGCGGCAATCCGACCCCACGTCTGCTTCCGACGAAAATCGAGGATATGCCCATCTGTAAGGAATGTGATAAGAAAATTGATCTGCCGGACGGCGCAGTAAATGAAATGAATCTGGAGCGGTTTCGGCAATATCTGACGTTCTATGATCAGAATCAGACGCTGCGGGACACCTTCAATGAGACCTGGCGTTACGATTTCGGCTTCGGCGGCGGAAGTCTGCTTTTGGATACGGATCACCGGCTGCTGCGTCTGCGGGATGACGAGCGGGCGTTGGTGTTCGAAGTGTCAGCAATCAAGTCCTTTACCATTAAGGAGGACAGCACCGCCATCTATGCCAGTGGAAAGGAAAATCTGAAATGCCATGAGAGCGACGCGCCGGACAGAGTACGCGCCATGTCGAATTTGATCGAGCAGTTCCAGCTGCAACGCCAGGAATTTGAATGGATGCTGCAGCGCCAGGATGCCGCGGTACGCCAGCATACCCGCAGCGGCAGTCCCATGCCCACGGTTATCGGCAATGAACCGAAACGGCTGACAACTCTCGATCGTCCCACCTTCGATACCAAAGGGCCGGTCCGCCAGTTCAAGGTAACGCTGAATCTTCAGCACCCCTACTGGAGCAAGATGCAGTGGAAGGTGGATGGCCCGTCCTTCGATCGGGACGATCCCAGCGTGGAGGAATATATCGAGAAATACGAAAAGAAGGAAAAGAAGCTTCATACGATGGCGAAGAAGCTGATGAAAATGATGAATCCGGAGGCAAAGGAGGACTGGGTATGAAGAAAAAATGGATAGCACTGTTTTTGTCCTGCGTCATGGCAGCGTCCCTGTGCGCCTGTGGCGGTGACGAAGAGGAAGCGGCTTCTCCATCTGTAAGTGCAGCTTCCGGCGAAGAAGGAACCTGGTCCATCTACTGGTATCTGTGCGGAAGTGATCTGGAGTCGGGCGGCGGCTTTGCTACCGGCGATCTGGCAGAACTGATGGAGGTAGAGCTGCCGGAAAATGTAAATGTGGTCATTGAAACCGGCGGTGCCAGTGAGTGGCAGAACGATGTGGTGGACGCGTCCAAGCTGCAGCGATGGGTCTATAACAGCGAGGGCCTGAATCTGGTGGACGAGCAGCCCGCTGCCAGCATGGGAGACGCAGAGACTCTGGCGGATTTCTTAAGCTTTGCGGAGACCAATTACCCGGCGGAAAAGACGGCAGTGGTATTCTGGAATCACGGCGGCGGCTCGGTGTCCGGCGCTTCTTTTGATGAAATTTATGGTTATGACTCACTAACTCTGGATGAGATGTACGCGGCATTTTCCAGCGTCTGGGAGCCTTCGGAAGAGGAGCAGCCGCTGGAGCTGGTTGGATTTGATACCTGCCTGATGGCGACCGTGGATGTGGCCAACACGTTTTCCGATCTGGCACATTACCTGGTGGCTTCCGAAGAGACAGAGCCAGCCAATGGCTGGTATTATTCTCAGTGGGTAGGAGCCTTGGCAGAAAATCCGGATATGGACGGAGAAGAACTTGGAAAAATCATTTGCGACGCCTATTATGCCGGCTGCGAGGAAGTAGGAACCCAGGATAATACGACGCTTTCTCTGACAGATTTATCCAGGGTAGGCCCGCTTCTTAAGGCTTATGAGACCTTTGGCGCGGAGGCGCTGTCCGCGGCCTGCACCGATCCGGCCTTTTTCTCCCAGTTTGCCCGTGCGGCTTCCCAGAGCGAGAATTATGGTGGAAATACCAAGGAGCAGGGTTATACGAATATGGTGGATCTGGGCCATATGGCCCGCCAAAGCTCCGGCATGCTTGGATCCGCCCAGAGTGTGCTGGACGCCCTGGATGCGTGTGTGCTTTATCAGGTGGGCGGCCAGTACCGCAGTGAGGCGACCGGTCTTTCCTGTTACTATTCCTACAATGGTGATGTCAATGATTTCAACGGTTACGCAGGCGTAGGAGCAGGTCTTGCTTTCAAATATTTCTATGCTTATGAGCTGACCGGCGAGTTGGATGATTCGGGTATGGAATACATTGCTGATATGGATTTCACGGAACTTCCGACCGTGGAAAATCTGCTGAGTGTGGACTGGGACGGCAAAGCGCTGGAAGTGAACGGGGACGGCGTATCCTATCTGACCCTGGGACCGGAGGCCAATGATATCCTGGCGGGCATCGGCTTCTCTCTCTATTATGTGGATGAGGGAAATGACATGATGCTGCTTCTGGGTACGGATAATGATATGGAAGCAGATTGGGACAACGGTATCTTTTACGACAATTTCCGCAATGTCTGGGGAAGCATCGACGGCAATCTGGCTTATATGGAGTTAAGCTACGAGAGTGAAGATTACAATCTGTATGCCGTACCGGTTCTTCTGAACGGTGAGGCTTATAACCTTCAGGTAGTATACGATTTCAATGCCGAGGAGTGGAGTATCCTGGGCGCGCGCCAGGGTATCGACGACAGCGGCATGGCAGACAAGGAGCTGCGTCTGCTGGAAGAGGGTGATGAGCTGACCACCATCTGGTATATGGCCAGCGTCAGCGGCGAGGATGAATTCGAGGCTTATACAGCGGATACCTTCACGGTGACAGCGGACACAGCCTTTGGTGAAATGGAACTGCCGGACGGCTCTTATTCCATGGTTTATGAGATGCGTGACGCCATGGACAATTACGCGTACTCTGACGCGGTTTTCTTTGACTGTGCAGGGGGCGAAATTACGACAACCGTATACGAATAAGCAGAGAGAAGGGCGGCGGCGCGGCAGCGCAGCCGTTCCTTTTGTGTGAAACAGGTTGTGAACATTGCCGAAAAAAATAAAAAAAGAATAAAACAGCAGATTTTTTTTCGAAAATGCGATATGCTTTTCTCAGATTGTTCCGGAAGTCTCCGGGGGTTTCCATATATTACAGAAGAAAAAGAGAATAAAGGGGAAGAAGTGGAGGAAATCTTTTGTTTTGTAAGGTTTTATCGGCGGCCATCGGCGGCGTGGAGGGCTATCCGGTTCGTGTGGAGGCAGATGTAAGCGAAGGTATGCCGGGCTTTCTGATGGTGGGCTATCTGGCGTCGGAGGTGCGGGAAGCGGCAGATCGGGTGCGGACGGCCCTGCGCAATACCGGTTATCCGCTTCCGACGAAGCGTATTACTGTGAATCTGGCCCCGGCCAGCATCCGAAAGGAAGGTTCCAGGTTTGACTTGGCAGTGGCTGCCGCAGTTTTGGGAGCAATGGAGAAGATTCCTGCCGGAAATCTGGATGGCTTGATGATTGTGGGCGAGTTAAGCCTGAGCGGTCAGGTACTGGGTGTCTCCGGCGTGCTGGCACTGGTGGAAAAGGCCAAAAAACTGGGGCTTCGTCGCTGTATCGTTCCTGCTGTGAATGCCCGTGAGGGAGCGGTATTTCGGGATATGGAAGTTGTGGGTGTGTCAAAGCTTAAGGAATTAATAGAAATCTTACAACATCCGGAACAGGCCGGAAAGACGGTTGTAGATGTGGACGCACTGTTCTCAGAACAGGCGGCGGAAAGTGAAGGACAGGAGGATTTTGCCCAGATATATGGACAGACAGAAGTGAAGCGGGCGGCGGAAATCGCAGCCGCGGGCATGCACAATTTTCTGATGATTGGTCCGCCAGGCTCTGGTAAAACCATGATTGCCCGGCGGATTCCGGGAATTCTGCCAAGACTGTCCCTGGAAGAAAGCCTGGAGATTACAAAAATTTACAGTATCGCGGGATTGCTGCCGGAGCGGGGGTCTCTGCTTTTAAAGCGTCCCTTCCGTTCACCCCATCACACCACCACGGCGGAGGCCCTGGCTGGCGGCGGTCGGATCCCCGGACCGGGGGAAGTATCCCTGAGCTCCAAAGGAATCCTTTTTTTAGATGAGCTGCCGGAATTTCGCCGGGCTGCCCTGGAGATTTTGCGCCAGCCTCTGGAGGAGAAGCGGATCTGTATCAGCCGAACGGCGGGAACCTATACATTTCCGGCGGATTTCATGCTGGTGGCGGCCATGAATCCCTGCGCCTGCGGTTATTATCCGGACCGGAACCGCTGCTGCTGCGCCCAGCGGGATGTGATTCGATATCTGGGAAAGCTGTCTCAGCCTTTGTTAGATCGGATCGACATCTGCGCCAATGTTTCTCCGGTGGGGTTCGACGCCCTGCAGCAGACCGGAAAGGAGGAATCCACGGCGGAGATTCGCACTCGGGTGGAGCAGGCCCATGAGATACAAAAAGAGCGTTACCTGGGGTTGAAGGCACGATTCAACGCCCAGATTGGCGCAGGCGATACAGAAAAATACTGTGGGCTTGGGAAAAAGGAAAAAGAACTGTTGGGGGACGCCTTTGATGCATTAAATTTAAGCGCCCGGGCATATCATAGGATTGTCCGGGTGGCCAGAACCATTGCGGATTTGGAAGGAAAAGAACAGATAGAAGAAAGGCATATATTGGAGGCGTTGGGATACAGGCCGCCCGATCGGAATTTATGGATGAAGGGGATATAGAAGGATGGCAGAGAAAAATTACTGGCAGTGGTTTTGCAGCAGCCTCTTTTACGCTCCCGGCCTGGAACATAAATTGCTGGAAAAATATGGAACGCCTGAGCGGGTTTTTCACAGCAAAGAACAGGAGCTGACGGAAAGTTTTCCCTCGAATCAGGAGAAACTGACGATACTGGCCGTAAACCGGAAAAAATGGGACTTTAACCGGGAAGCGGAGCGCCTGCAGCGGCTTAATCTTACCTTTTTAAGTATCGAAGATCCCCGCTATCCCAAGCGGCTCGGCACAATTCCGGACGCGCCCTGCGGTCTCTTTGTCCGGGGAAAGCTTCCTGAGG
>NZ_JBOKYU010000068.1:0-7790 GCF_051972735.1 Laedolimicola sp.
ATTTTATATGTCACCGCTGTATCAGTGGTAACTAACGGAGAGGGTGGGATTCGAACCCACGCGCCCTTTCGGACAAACGGTTTTCAAGACCGCCTCGTTATGACCACTTCGATACCTCTCCACACTCTGACGTGTTTTCCGCCCTTGCGTGGCGACAAAATGTATTCTATCATCACCAGTCGACAATGTCAACAACTTTTTTCATTTTTTTATATTTTCTTTACAAACCTATCTTTTGCCCTGCTTTCAGCAGGCGGAACAGGCGCAAAGCTGCCTGGTAATACAGGGTTTCCGCATTGGCAAAGGCATCCTCGGCAGACATGAAACCATTTACCGTAGTTAATATAGAAAGAATTCCATGCTCATAAATCTGTTCCGCGCCTTCTCCCATGCCTCCCACCAGAGCTACTGCAGGAACCCTGCGGCGCAGACAGCGATCGCCCACTCCCTGTACCACTTTGCCATAACAGGACTGCCAGTCGGTACAGCCCTCCCCGGTTACTACCAGAGATACACCCTCCAGCCAGCTGTCAAACCCGATCAAATCCAGTACAGTCTCGATGCCGGAGCGAAGCTCTGCGCGAAGGAATACCAGCAGCGCAGCGCCCAGTCCTCCTGCTGCGCCGGAACCCGGAATGGTATCCGGATTAATTCCATATGTTCGGATAAGGATATCCCGGTAATTCTCCATGCCGCGCTCAAGACGTTCCAGTATCTCCGGCGTCCCGCCCTTCTGCAGTCCGAAGGTATAGGTAGCCCCATGTTCTCCGCAGAGAGGATTTGTCACATCGCACATAACCGTAAAACGGGTATCCGCAAGTCGGCTGTCCAGTTCACTGTCATCTATCTCGGCCAGATATTCCAGATCGGAACCATTTCCCATAAGCTCCCGACCCTCCCGGTCAAGGAAACGGACGCCCAGCGCGCGCATACAGCCCATACCGCCGTCATTGGTGGCGGATCCGCCGATGGCAATGGTGATATCACGAAAGCCTCTGTCCAGGGCGTCACGAATCAGTTCACCGGTTCCGTAGGAGCTTGTATACAGGGGATTCTTCTTTTCCGACGGCACAAGGGCATAGCCGGATGCAAGCGCCATCTCAATGACTGCCCTGTTCTCATCCAGCTTTCCATAATAAGCGGTTCGATTCTGCATGAGGGGATCCGAAACCTCGACATAGAGCTTTTCTCCCTGTACTGCTTTGATCACTGCTTCTGCTGTCCCTTCCCCGCCGTCAGCTACCGGAATACTCTCGCAGCTGCAGGAGGGAAATACCTCTTTTGCGGCCCTGGTCAGAATCCTTCCCGTAGCTTCACTGGATAACGTTCCTTTGAATGAATCTGACGCAAACAGAAATTTCATCACTGTCCTGTTCTCCTGATTTTCCGAATATAAGGTCTCTTTGCTTCTACGAATACTCTATTTCTGATTGTGTAAAAAGGTCGCGGCGATCTTCAGATCCTCCGGCGTGGTCAGCTTGATATTCTCGTAGGAGCCTTCCACCAGCTTCACCTTTGTATCCGTAAATGCTTCCACAATCATGGCGTCATCCGTCACATCACTGCGGCCGCTCTGCTCCAGAGCCGCGTAGGCCTCGTAAGCCAGACGGAAATCAAATACCTGCGGGGTCTGCACATTCCATACCCGGCTGCGGGCCGGAGTTTCGGACACAAAACCATCCGTGTCGGCGATTTTGACCGTATCTTTACTGGGCATGCCGACTACACAGGCGTGATATGCTTCTACCGCGTCAAAGGCACGGCGCAGAATCTCTTCATTTACAAAAGGACGCACGCCATCATGAATGAATACAAAGCCATCCTTTTCTTCTTCACGCAGGCTTTTTTCAAGCGCTTTGAGGCCGTTCCAGACCGAAGCGTAGCGCTCATGGCCACCTGCCACGACTGCACACACCTTATCAAAATGGTATTTTTCTACGATTTCTGATTTGACATAGTCTATTTCTGTCTCGCCGGTCACCAGAAGAATCTGATCGATGAGCGGGGATTCCTGAAAGGCCCGGATAGAATAATAGACGATGGGGTGTCCCTCCAGTTCCAGAAACTGCTTGTGAACCTGGCCACCCATCCGTTTTCCCTGACCTGCTGCCAGGACGATGGCCGCGCATGATTTTCTCTTCATATCATATCTCCTACCATACTCTTATGTATCTATACCTGTACTCTACAAACACCTTTTTCTATAAACAGGGCCCGTATCATACGATACTATATCTCAGCAATGAAACAGACAGCAACATACATTACCGCCCGCCCAGCTTCAAATTCGGAACCGCGTTCAAGTCAAGACCGTCCCGTTTTCCCGCGATAAATTCATAATAAGCTGCCGATCCAATCATTGCCGCGTTGTCCGTACAGAAAATCGGAGACGGATGATAAAATTCAATCTGACGCTCCGCACACGCCTTTTCGAAGGCCGCACGAAGAGCGGAATTGGACGCCACGCCGCCGGCAATGGCAAATTTATTGAGGCCGCTCTCTTTGACTGCAATCATGGCGTGCTCCACCAGCACATCGCAGACTGCCTTCTGGAAGGAGGCCGCCACATCGGCGCGGTTGACCTCGATTCCCTTCATCTGGCAGCCGTTCAGATAATTCAGCACGGCTGACTTCAGGCCGCTGAAGCTGAAGTCGTAGGGAGAATCCTCGAATTTCGGGCGTGGAAACGCAATGGCCTCCGGGTTTCCTTCCTTCGAAATCTTATCAATCTTCGGACCGCCCGGATAACCCAGGCCAATGGCGCGGGCCACTTTATCAAAGGCCTCTCCGGCCGCGTCGTCACGGGTCCGTCCCAGAATCTCGTATTTTCCATAATCCCGCACAACAACCAGATGGGTGTGTCCGCCGGATACCACCAGGCACACAAAGGGCGGCTCCAGATCCAAATTTTCGATATAGTTGGCGGAAATATGTCCTTCGATATGATGTACGCCCACCAGCGGCAGCTTTTTTGCATAGCTGATGGCTTTCGCTTCGGCCACTCCCACCAGCAGCGCGCCCACCAGCCCCGGACCATAGGTGACGCCTATGGCGTCCAGATCGTCCAAAGTCATATTTGCTGTAGTCAGGGCTTCCTCAATGACCTGATTGATGCGCTCGATATGCTTCCGGGACGCGATCTCCGGAACCACGCCGCCATACAGGGTGTGCAGATCAATCTGGGAGGAAATCACATTGGAGAGCACTTCCCGGCCATTTTTCACCACGGAGGCCGCGGTCTCGTCGCAGGAGCTCTCAATTCCCAGGATATAGATATCTTTTTTCGTATTCATCGTCTCACTCATTTTTCTTCATCCTCAAAATCCAGTTCTATGGATTTTCTGTCCTTTCCGGCCACTGCGCGCGGGAATATCTTGCGTACCTCGTCCATGTATTCTTCAGGCCGGGTCAGGGACGGACTGTAATGGGTCAGCCACATCTCCTTCACATCTGCCTCTTTCGCAAGACGGGCCGCTTCGTAAAAGGTCATGTGTTTATTGGCGACTGCTTTCGCCTGCTTGTCCTTCTCGCCATACATACCCTCGCAGATAAAAAGATCCGCGTCCTTCGCATTTCTGGAAATGGACTCTGTAGGCCGGGTATCCGTACAATACACCAGCTTAATGCCCTTCCGGGGCGCTCCCATAACCATATCCGGCGTATACACCGTTCCGTCCGCCTCGATGGTTTCCCCCTTCTGCAGACGATTCCAGAAATTTTTCGGAATGTTCAGGCTCTGAGCCTGCTCCAGATTGAATTTGCCCGCCCGCTTAATCTCAATGGAATAACCGTAGCAGGTCACGTTATGATTGACCCGGAATGCTTTGATATGATAACCGTTCAGCTCCAGCTCCTCTTCCGCCTTTGTCAGTTCGATAAATTCAATGGGAAAGGGCAACTCCGGCGCGATGACGCGTAAAGCGTTGACCACCCGTTCCAGCCCCTTGGGTCCCACTAACGTCAGCGGCTCCGTCCGCTCCGCATTTCCCATGGTGAGCAGAAGTCCCGGCAGGCCGCTGATATGATCCCCGTGGAAATGGGTAAAGCAGATCACATCAATAGGCTTAAAGCTCCAGCCCTTTTCCTTTACCGCTATCTGCGTTCCCTCTCCACAGTCTATCAGTACACTGCTTCCGTTGTATCGCATCATCAGCGCTGTCAGCCAGCGATAGGGCAACGGCATCATACCTCCGCTTCCCAGCAAACATACATCTAACATTCCTGTCTCCTAATCTTCCTATCTTATAACCATTCGCTCTGTTCTGTCCGCGTCACAGGGACTTTAAACTGCCCGGTAATGCGATCATAACATGCCTCACACAGATCAAAACTGTCCTGTTCTCCATCCCTTTCGGACTCGTACCCCCAGCTTTGCCGCACAGCACAGACTCCCTCCAGTGGAATACCGCCGCGCAGGGCAATGACTTTACCGCAGCTATTACAAATCAGTCTGGTTAAAATTTTTGTCTCTGTCATCTTATACTCACGCATCTTATTCCTCCCGCCGCTTTCGCAGCCCTGTGTCATTCCGCCGCGCTATCCTCTGGCGCGCGACCGGAATCTACGTTTTTATTTTACGTGAATATTCTACATAATCCGCTTTTTTCTGCCTAGTGGAAATGGTTGTCAATCTTATGTCAACCTTTTACCATGATCACGGCGTCCTCCACCGGCTGCTCATAAAAGCCCTTCCGGATTCCCACCCGGGTAAAGCCGCTCCGTTCATACAGATGAATGGCCGGTTCATTGTCGGCGCGTACCTCCAGGATATAGCGCTCCAGCCCCCGTTCCTTTCCGTAGGAACACAATTTTTCCAGAAGCTTTCCGGCAATTCCCTGCCCCCGCAGCTCCTTCTTTACGGCCACGTTGGTGATTTCCCCTTCTTCAAAGCTCTGATAACAGACACAGTAGCCTGCCACCTGGCCGTCCTGTATGGCAGCCAGCAGGATCGTGTGCTCCAGTCCGAGGCTTTCCCGAAAGGCCTGCTCCGACCAGGGCGGGGTGATGGCTTCTTTCTCGATAGCCACTACCTCTGCCAGATCTGCTTCCTCCATAAGGCGGATTTCCGGCTCGCTCATGCCTGCTCTCCTGACGCCTGATTTTCCTGCTCTCTTTTCAATTTCTCCTGCTCCGCGCGTTCCCGCTCTGCCTGGGACAGACGCAGGTAATCGGGACGGTGCTCCGCCGCTGTCTCTGTCTTTCCGGCGCGGACATAGGATACGGCCAGCATGGCTACCGCTGCAGCCCGCTGCTTATTGACATGAGCCGGGGCAAAGGAGAAACTTACGCCCTTCATGAGCTCGTCAGTCAGTACCTGGCGGAAGACCGGCACGCCGTCACCCAGGAAAATTACATCCTTTTCAAGTTTACATAACTTCTCTGCAATTACTTCGATGCCGACTGCCATCTGAGGCTCCAACACCACCAGCTTGTCTCCCTGAAATTCGTAAATACCGGTATAAACCTGATTTCTGCGGGCGTCCATCAGCGGGCAGATAATTTTATCGGTTCCGTATAAATTATAAGCCAGGGCGTCCACAGTAGGAATGTGTACCAGCGGCTTGCCGAGCGCCAGACCAAGTCCCTTGGCAGTTGCAGAACCGATGCGCAGTCCCGTAAAGGAACCGGGTCCTCCTGCCACGGCAATGGCATCGATGGCGTTCAGATCCAGTTCGATCATATTGGCAATCTCGTCCAGCATGGGGAGCAGGGTCTGGGAATGGGTCTTCTTGTAGTTGACCGTGTACTCCGCCAGGAGATTGCTATTGGTGCCGTCATCCTCTACCACTGCCACGGACGCAACCAGTCCTGAGCTGTCCAGTCCTAATATCTTCATGTTATTCCATCTCCTCCACGGTTATTTTCCGGTAATCAAAGCCCTTTTCCAGATCTTTTTCAATCAGAATCTCTGTGCGCTTCTTCGGGAGCAGCTCCTCAATGAGCTCCGCCCACTCAATCAGGCAGACACCCTCGCCATAGAAATAATCCTCATAGCCGATTTCGTCCATTTCCTCGATATCGCCGATACGGTACACATCGAAATGATAGAAAGGAAGGCGGCCATCCTCATATTCCTGTACGATGGTGAAGGTGGGACTGTTTACATGCTCGGTGACGCCCAGGCCCTTCGCAAATCCCTGGGTAAATACGGTCTTACCCACGCCCAGGTCGCCGGTCAGGGTGTAAACGGTTCCGGGAACGGCTTTCCGACCCAGCATCTCACCAAAGGCTCTGGTGTCTGTCTCTGAAAATGTTTCCTTTATCATCTTAATACCTCATATAAATCTTCGTAACAAAATATAAGAAGCAGCCTTTGCAGTTTCGCTTTCACTCATTGCTCGCAAAACAAAAGCCCCGCAGAAGCTGCGAGGCTCTTGTTTGCTTTTTTGGCCGTTTCTGCGGCTTTATTATAGCATTTCCCTTTTGTACTGTCCAGTGATTCCGTGAGTACCTAGTGCTTTTTCAGAATCGGACTGATATGCTTGTAGAGCAGCATGGTAATGGCGGATACCACCACGCCCTTCAGGATGTTGAACGGCACGACCGCGAAGAACACCAGGGTCCAGACGCTGTGAATACTGCTGTTGATGGCGGTTCCCATACCGATGATCGCGTCCATGGGCATGCCAAACAGTTCAGAGAACTTCGGCAGCAGATAGAGGGCGTTGAAGCCGCTTCCGAAAATGGTCATAATCAGAGTTCCCAGCGCCAGGCCGCAGATGGCCATTTTCTTATTCTTTCTTATGTAATATACGATGGAAGCCGGGAGTACCAGGCTGCAGCCCACCACGAAGTTCGCAAAGTCGCCGACAAATGCGGTCGTCGTTCCCTTCAGCACAAGCTTCAAAAGCACCTTACAGAGTTCGGTGGCCACGCCTGCCACAGGTCCCATGGCGAAGGCACAGATCAGTACCGGAATTTCGCTGAAATCCAACTCGTAGAAGCTGGGCGCAAACCACAGGGGCAGCTCAAAAAGCATCAGTACCGCCGCAATCGCTGAAAATACGCCAACCAGTGCCACCCGACGAGCCGGGGAATTGGTTCGAGCCATGGAATTTTTCTGCCGGAGAGCCTTCTCCGTCAGGCCGGCTACCACAAAAATCGCCACCACAATCACCAGGCAGACGCCTAAAAAGGCCAGATTGTCCTTTACACTTTGCATTAAGTTTGTCATGTTACATTTCTCCTTTTCCGAATAAAGATTAGAAAGGATAATTCTTTAAGGTTTTCGCGGCATCTACGTTCCACTTCGGTCGGTGCTGAACAAGCGCCACAGGCGCTTAGCACCGCCAAGGTCTCGTGCAAGCACGGACTTTGGCTCGTTGCCCGCGAAAAAAGCCCTGAGTATAACTGTACTCAGGGCCATAAAAGCAAAGCAAATAAACATACGCTTCGTTTTCTTCTCTCATCCAGACTTTACTGTCGGTATCGGAATCTCACCGATTCAACCATATCTCCTACGGATACGGCTCGCGGACTTTACCGCCGGTCGGGAATTGCACCCTGCCCTGAAGAATTAACCATATTCTGTTTTGTATTATATTCCCATCCGAATATTTTCGCAAGTACTTTTCCGCATAAATTTTCAATTTTCAACGCATATTGTAAACATGATGAAAAAACGATTTATTTTTTGCGGCCTTCTGGGCTGGTGTCTGGAAATTTTCTGGACAGGTATTCATTCTCTTCTTGACGGACATGCGACAATGATGGGAAAAACTTCTCTTTTGATGTTTCCGATATACGGCTGTGCAGCTTTTATTGAACCTGTTTATCGCAGAATATCATAT
>NZ_JBOKYU010000069.1:0-7562 GCF_051972735.1 Laedolimicola sp.
TCGTAACCCTGCCCGTATTTGTCATTGGCTACCTGATCCTTGGCGCAGGCGTGCTTCTGACCGCCGCAAAAAATATTTCCCATGGACAGATTTTCGATGAGAATTTCCTGATGAGCCTGGCGACTGTGGCCGCTTTTGCCATCGGCATGTATCCCGAGGCCATGGGCGTTATGCTCTTCTACCGCATCGGCGAGTTCTTCGAGCACAAGGCCGTAGAGCGAAGCCGCGGACAGATCATGGACGCTGTGGATATGCGTCCCGAGGTCGTCAATCTGGTACAGGGCAACGATATTAAAGTCATCCCGGCTGAAAACGCCAAGGTGGGCGATATCCTGCTCATTCGTCCGGGCGACCGGATTCCTCTGGATGGTGAAATCATTGAAGGTGAGAGCCGTCTGGATACCTCACCGATTACCGGCGAGCCCGTTCCGGTGGCTGTAAAAGCCGGCGACGACATCACCTCCGGCTGTGTGAACACCTCCGGTCAGCTGAAGATTCACGTGGAGAAGCCGCTGTCCGAATCTATGGTAACCCGTATTCTGGATTCCGTAGAAAATGCAGCCGCAAGCAAGCCGAAGATCGACCGCTTTATTACCCGGTTCTCCAAGGTTTACACGCCCATCGTCGTAACTTTGGCTCTGGTAACCGCTATCCTGCCGTCTCTGGTGACCGGCAACTGGCATCAATGGATTTATACCGCAATTACGTTCCTGGTTATGAGCTGCCCCTGCGCCCTTGTGCTTAGCGTACCGCTGGCATTCTTCTCCGGTATCGGCGCAGGCTCCAAGAAGGGTATCCTGTTCAAGGGCGGCGTGGCTATGGAAGCCTTAAGCAACCTGGGCGCTGTGGTTATGGATAAGACTGGTACTGTGACCGAGGGTAACTTCAAGCTTCAGAAGGTGGTTGCCACCGGAACTATTTCCGAGGATGAGCTGCTCTGCATCACCGCAAGCTGCGAACAGTTCTCCACGCACCCCATCGCTGTCAGCATCGTAACCGCTGCACAGGAGAAGGGTATCGCTCTCGAGAATCCCGCTTCTCTGGAGGAAATCGCAGGCCACGGTATCTCCGCTTCCCTTGCTGCAGGCAAGGTACTCTGCGGTAATCAGAAGCTGATGGATGAAAATGGGATAACTATGGACGCTGCCATCGACACTGGCTACGGCTCCGAGGTCTTCCTGGCTGTGGACGGCAAGCTGGCCGGATATCTGGTTATTTCCGATACCCTGAAGGCTGACGCGAAATCCGCCATTGCCCGTCTGAAGAAAATGGGTCTTCGCACTGTCATGCTGACCGGCGACGCCCAGGAGAGCGCTGAGGCGGTAGCGAAGATGGCCGGTATCGACGAGGTTCACGCAAAGCTTCTTCCCCAGGATAAGCTGAGTATCATGACCAGGCTCCGAGAGCAGAACGGCAATGTAATGTTCGTGGGCGACGGCATCAACGACGCTCCGGTTCTGGCCGGCGCTGACGTGGGCGCGGCTATGGGAAGCGGCGCAGACGCGGCTATCGAGGCAGCTGACGCGGTATTCATGACCTCCAGTATGGAGTCTGTACCCACCGCCATCTCCATCGCCCGCAGCACCAACCGTATTGCGGTTCAGAACGTGGTTTTCGCTCTGGTTATCAAGATCGCGGTTATGATTCTGGGTCTGGCCGGACACCCGAATATGTGGCTGGCTGTATTCGCCGATACGGGCGTGGCTATGTTGTGCGTGCTGAATTCCATCCGTATTCTTTATAAGAAATAGATTTGATAAAACGGTAGATTTTGAACTGTCGGGAGAAAAATAAAATAGGTTGGAGGATACGCAGATTTTTCTACTCCTCGCAGGCGGCTTTTACACACCCGACCGGCCAACTCGGGCCTACGGCCCTCAAACAGGGACTCCTTCGAGTGCTTGCCTAGCCTGCTCGTCCCTACGAAAAATCAGCTAATATCCTCCAACCTATTTTATTTTTCTCCCGGCAGGGATTTACGTTCTTGTCGGGATATTTATTTTACATCTTTCATCGTCAATCCGATTCGTTTTTTCTGTAAATCTACGCTCAAGACTTTCACATCCACGATATCTCCCACACTCAGCACCTCCAGCGGGTGCTTAATATATCGATCGGTAATCTGTGAGATATGCACCAGACCATCCTGGTGAACGCCGATGTCCACAAATACGCCAAAGTCGATGACATTACGCACGGTTCCTTTCAGTATCATACCCGGCTTCAGATCCTTCATTTCCAATACATCCGTACGGAGAATGGGCTTCGGCATCTCATCGCGGGGATCCCGCCCCGGTTTTTCCAGTTCCTTGACGATATCTCGCAGAGTTAGCTCGCCGATTTCCAGCTTCTCTGCCAGATGCTTATAATCATGAATCTTCCCGGACAGGCCTTTAACGCCGTCCTTCTTCAAATCTTCTGTGGTGTAGCCCATGGTAGTCAGCAGCTTCTCGGCGCTGGCGTAGGACTCTGGGTGTACGCTGGTGGCGTCCAGAGGATTCTTGCCACCTGTGATGCGTAAGAAACCCGCACACTGTTCAAAGGCTTTGGGACCCAGCTTAGCCACCTTCAGAAGCTCTCTGCGGCTGCTAAAGCGACCATTTTCTTCCCGGTAGGCTACAATATTTTTCGCCAGGGTTTTGTTAATACCGGACACATACTCCAGGAGCGGCGCAGAGGCCGTATTCAGGTCTACACCGACTTTATTTACACAGTCCTCGACAACGCCGGACAGGGCCTCTCCCAGCTTCTTCTGGTTCATGTCGTGCTGATACTGACCGACGCCGATGGAGCGGGGATCGATCTTCACCAACTCTGCCAGCGGATCCTGCAAGCGGCGGGCGATGGACGCGGCGCTTCGCTGTCCCACGTCGAAATTGGGAAATTCCTCGGTGGCCAGCTTGCTGGCGGAATAGACGGACGCACCGGCCTCATTTACAATCACATAACGAACTGGCGTGGGCAGCTCTTTGATGAGCTCCACGATGACTTGCTCCGACTCCCGGGACGCGGTTCCGTTGCCCACAGAAATCAGCGTGATACCATATTTCGCAATCAGTTTTTTCAGGATAGCCTTGGCCTCTGCCACCTTGTTCTGGGGCGCCGTCGGGTAAATGACTACCGTATCCAGCACCTTGCCGGTGGCGTCCACCACAGCCAGCTTACAGCCGGTACGGAAGGCCGGATCCCAGCCCAGCACCACCTGTCCCACGATGGGCGGCTGCATCAGAAGCTGCTTCAGATTCTTGCCAAAGACACTGATGGCTCCATCCTCCGCTTTCTCGGTCAGCTCATTTCTTATCTCACGCTCGATGGACGGCGCTATCAGACGGCTATAGCTATCCGCAATCACCGCTTTCAGCACCGGCGTCGTATGCGGATTGACCCGCACAATAACCTTCTTCTCCAGATAGCGTAAAATGCGCTCCTCCGGCGCTTCCACACGGACAGTCAGCACCTTCTCCGCCTCGCCCCGGTTCAGGGCCAGAATCCGGTGTCCGGCCGCCTTTTTCACCGGCTCCTCATAATGGTAATACATCTCGTAGACGGTCTGAGCTTTCTCATCCTTGGCCTCGGACAGAAGCTGACCCTCGTCGAGGGTCGCCTTCCGGATATAAGCCCGGTAGTCTGCCTCATCAGAAATGGCCTCTGCTAGGATATCTCCAGCTCCGGCGATGGCGTCCGCTGTCGTCAGCACGCCCTTTTCCTCGGAAAGATATGCCACCGCCTCTTCCTCCAGTGGCTTTTTCGTCAACTGCAGACGAATCACATCCGCCAGACCGTCCAGACCTTTTTCCTTCGCAATGGTCGCCCGGGTACGCCGCTTGGGCCGGTACGGGCGGTACAGATCGTCCACGGCCACCAGGGTCTCTGCCGCCAGAATCTGCGTCTTCAACTCTTCCGTCAGCTTTCCCTGCTCCTCGATGCTTCCCAGCACCTGATTTTTCTTATCCTCCAGACCGCGAAGGTACGTCAGACGCTCATGCAGATTTCGCAGCACCTCGTCGTTCAACGACCCCGTCGCTTCCTTTCTATATCTGGAAATAAATGGAATTGTATTTCCCTCGTCGATGAGCTTGACCGCGGCCTCTGCCTGCCAGCGTTGAACGCCCAGCTCCTCTGTCAGTTTCCTGATAATATCCATAAGAGTGTTCCTCCTGTCTCTCCTTGACCTTTTCCGGTCACGGCACTGCTCTTATTATACGAAAATCCTCCTTTCCCCGCAAGCCATAACTTGACCGCCTGTATCATTCTCCTGCTTGCGCCTTTTTCATGATTTTTCTTTTTCGGCCCGTATGTAAGATTTATTTGTCTTTCATTATCAGCTATGTTATCATGTTTAATTAGGAGGAATTTTTATGGACTATAATCATACCGAACAACCAAATATGAATTTTCAACAGCCACCTTTTAATCCTTATAGAAAAAAGCCGAACCGGATGGCGAATCTCTCTCTGATTCTCGGCGTTCTGACGCTCCTTTCGGTTATCAGCATTTATTTCATCTATATGGCTCTGCCTCTTGGCTGTATGAGTATCCTGTTCGCCCATCTGTCCAAAGGTGACAGCTACCGGCTTTCCCCAAAAGCTGTAGGCGGCATGACCGTTTCTATCCTTGCTATCCTGATTACTGTGGTAATTCTGGTACTCGGCTTCTATCTGGCCATTCAGCTTTTCGGTCTGGAGACGCTGATGGATCCGGATGCTTTGCAGAAAGCAATTTCCGACCTTTATAATCAGCTGCCCACACAGCTTCCGATGACAGGAGGTGGCTCCTTATGATGAAACCAAAGGAAATCCGCCGCCAGGCCCGTATGACCCTGCAGGGAAATTATTTCTTTGCAGTCAATTTAACCATCAGTCTGACCATATTTACCCTGGCACTGACCATCGTTTTGCAGAGTACCAGTCTTGGAGAATCACCGCTTCCTTTGAATCAGGCGCTGTTCTGGATCCTGAATCTGATTGTCATGCTCCTGAATTCTCTCCTTACAATAGGACTGATCCGCTACCTTTATTCTCTTTGCAGAAAAAAATCCATCGTACAGCCCTGGCCCTTTCTCTATGCTTTCCGTAATCAGCCGGATACTTTTATCCTGACCTATCTGTTCCGCTACGCGGTATCCCTGGTCTGGTTCGCACCTGCGCTGTATTGTTACCTGAAGCTTCCCTTCAGCATCGATATTACAAATATGTCCGCAGAAGTCGTTCAGCTTCTGACTCATATGGCGGCCTATGCGGTTCTCGCCTGCATCCCGGCAGTACTGGTATCCATCCCCTGGTGCCTGACTGAATTTGTGCTGCTGGACGACCCATACTGCTCCGCCAAAGACGCGCTGCAAACCAGCCGCCGCCTAATGCAGGGTCAGTATTTCCGCATTCTGCGTCTGTGGCTGGGCTTCCTGCCTCTGTGCCTGCTGGGTATCGGTTCCATGGGCATCGGTTTTCTGTGGATACGTCCCTATTTCTATGTAAGTATGGGACATGTGTACCTGGAACTACGCAGAGATGAACCGGAAGTATTGTAAAGATATTTTCCTACCTTTTACCAAAATACTTTTCTGAATCATACGTTATGTTCATGAGTGCAGATTTTTTCTTTTATCCAGATTTTTCTGAATCCAGATGAACGAAAAAGCTTCTGCACTCTATTTACTTTCTCTTCATTTCTCCTTTCTTTCGACTTTTCTGTTCTATACACCTTATTTCAAATATGCTATAATTAGCCTATCTTAACTAAAAGGAGCGTATTACAATGGAAATTACCAAAGATATCAGATACGTGGGCGTCAATGACCATGATGTGGATCTCTTCGAGGGTCAGTACGTGGTTCCGAACGGCATGGCCTACAATTCCTATGTCATCCTGGATGAGAAAATCGCCGTTATGGACACCGTAGACGCGCGTTTCGGACAGGAATGGCTGGATCAGATCGGCGCTCTTCTGGGCGACCGCCATCCGGATTACCTAATCGTACAGCACATGGAGCCGGATCATTCCGCCAATATCGCCAAATTTATGGAGCTTTATCAGGATACCACCGTCGTGTCCAGTGCAAAGGCCTTTGCCATGATGAAGCAGTTCTTTGGCACGGATTATGCTGACAGACAGGTTGTCATCAAAGAAGGCGACGCGCTCTGTCTCGGCAAGCACACCCTGGCCTTCGTGGCCGCTCCCATGGTTCACTGGCCAGAGGTTATGGTGACCTATGACGTCTGCGATAAGGTACTGTTCTCCGCCGACGGCTTCGGTAAATTCGGCGCTCTGGATGTGGAAGAGGACTGGTCCTGCGAGGCACGCCGCTACTACATTGGCATCGTCGGCAAATTTGGCGTACAGGTACAGAATCTCCTGAAGAAGGCTGCTACCCTGGATATCCAGACCATCTGCCCCTTGCACGGACCGGTGCTCACGGAAAATCTGGGATATTACCTGAATCTCTATAACACCTGGTCATCCTACCAGTCGGAGGAAGACGGTATCGTCATCGCTTACACCTCTGTCTATGGTCACACGCAGGAAGCTGTCGAGCTGCTGGCTGATAGGCTCCGCACTAAGGGCTGCCCGAACGTTATCGTTCACGATCTGGCTCGTACCGACATGGCGGAAGCCGTAGAAGACGCGTTTCGCTACAGCAAGCTGGTTCTTGCCACCGTCACCTACAACGGCGGCATCTTCCCGTTCATGCGCGATTTTATCGAGCACCTGACCGACCGGAACTACCAGAACCGCACTGTTGCCTTTATGGAAAATGGCTCCTGGGCTCCGACTGCTGCCAAAGGTATGAAAGCTTTACTGGAAAACAGTAAGAAGCTTACCTTTGCAGAAAATACCGTTCGTATTCTGTCTGCCTTAAGCGAAGATAGCCGCGGCCAGATCGAAGCGCTGGCGGATGAACTCTGCTAAGAATGTACCACGAGGTATTGTGTATAATCTCAATATGAAATAAGACCTTCCAGTTTCTATTCTGGGAGGTCTTATTTTATCCTCATATCCTAATTTAAAAAAATATGTTTCCTTATCTATTCAAAATAATTATCTATCATCATATTCTTAATGATTCCCTATTGTCTGAATTACTGCCTGTTTTGATGCAATAAAAAAGAATGTACCTTCCTTCGAAGATTTTTTGTTCTATAAAAAGCCT
Source organism: Laedolimicola sp. (assembly GCF_051972735.1). NCBI lineage: Bacteria > Bacillati > Bacillota > Clostridia > Lachnospirales > Lachnospiraceae > Laedolimicola > Laedolimicola sp. The sequence goes on from NZ_JBOKYU010000069.1 coordinate 7,148, forward strand.
GACTTTCACGTTTCAATGTAACACGGTATTGTAGACCCAAAAAAACCTGTAAGCAACGCTTACAGGTTTTCTTAGCTCCCCGAGTAGGGCTCGAACCTACGACATTTCGGTTAACAGCCGAACGCTCTACCACTGAGCTATCGAGGAATATTTAATTCAGATACCATAATACCTGATCACCCAACCCTTGTCAAGTGTTCAGGTACTTCCTTGTACCTTCAAAACTATATACTGCATATCTTTTAGACATTTTCTATCCTATGACGCTTCGTGTATCTCTACACTCTTGGTCAAGCCCTCGACCTATTAGTAACAGTCAGCTCCATGCATTACTGCACTTCCACCTCTGCCCTATCTACCTTGTCGTCTTCAAGGGGTCTTACTTCTTTCGAATGGGATATCTCATCTTGAGGGG
>NZ_JBOKYU010000070.1:0-7127 GCF_051972735.1 Laedolimicola sp.
CTTCATGAGTATCACCGATCTTATAGTTTACACCAGTGTAATACAGAATACGCTCTGTCAGTGTGGTCTTACCAGCATCGATATGAGCCATAATTCCGATATTTCTGGTTCTCTCCAATGGATATTCTCTTCCAGCCACGGGATTTTCCTCCTCAAATAATTAGAAACGATAGTGAGCAAACGCCTTGTTTGCTTCTGCCATCTTGTGCATGTCCTCTTTTCTCTTTACAGATGCGCCTGTGTTGTTGGCTGCATCCATAATCTCATTTGCCAGACGCTCTTCCATGGTCTTCTCACCGCGCTTACGGGAGAACATGGTCATCCAGCGCAGAGCCAGAGCCTGACGACGATCAGCGCGAACCTCGATGGGAACCTGGTAGGTCGCTCCGCCGACACGTCTTGCCTTTACCTCAAGAAGCGGCATGATGTTGTTCATTGCCTCCTCGAATACTTCCAGAGCCGGCTTTTCTGTCTTAGCCTCTACTCTCTCGAATGCTCCGTAAACAATTTTCTGAGCCACGCCCTTCTTACCATCCAGCATGATGTTGTTGATAAGCTTGGTGACTACCTTGTTGTTGTACAGCGGATCCGCTAATACATCTCTTTTCTGAGTATGTCCTTTACGTGCCACAATACTTCCCTCCTTAATACATGCTTACCGAATCTGTGATTCAGTAAGATTCACTCTTAATTCTCAGGTACTCACATGTGTCTTTCTACTTGTGTCGTGCACGGCAAATCTATATACGACCCGCAGCCTAAGGGACGATATTTCATTCCGGCAATATAGACAATTGTCTATCCAACGAATAGTTCTGTTACTGTGAACACTGGCTGTGCGCACTTGGCGAGGTACTTTCGAGCCTAGTGCAAACGCCCATCCGGACACTTGGTGAGGCTCTGCCGAACCTAGTGACCGTGATGTTACCTTATTTCTGTTCACAGCGTGTTACCTGTACTAGTTACAAAACCAAACGACCTTTAAATTACTTTTTTGCGTCTTTCGGTCTCTTGGCACCGTACTTGGAACGTGCCTGTCTTCTCTTTGCAACTCCTGCTGTATCCAGGGTACCACGGATGATGTGATATCTGGTACCGGGCAGGTCCTTTACTCTACCGCCACGGATCATAACAACACTATGCTCCTGAAGGTTGTGTCCTTCTCCGGGGATATAGCTTGTTACCTCGATACCGTTGGAAAGACGTACTCTGGCGATCTTACGAAGAGCAGAGTTCGGTTTCTTCGGGGTAGCGGTCTTTACTGCGGTACAAACGCCACGCTTCTGCGGTGCGGATGTATCAGTTGCTTTCTTCTTCAGAGAGTTGAATCCTTTCTGAAGGGCGGGCGCTGTAGACTTCTTTACAGTTGTCTGACGTCCTTTTCTAACTAACTGGTTGAATGTTGGCATTCCTTTCACCTCCTGTGATGAGTGGCAGGCAATGTTGCCGGCCCTGTCAGGCTGCTGTGTCGGTAATTCGACTGTTTCAGGCGCGCAAAAATACTATACGCTTTTCGCGCACACTAGATTAGTATAATAAGAAAAACCCCCTGTGTCAAGGGGTTTTTCTGTAAAAAAACATTGGATTTTCGGGGCATTTTTGGGTATTTTTTCAGAGTTCATAGCGCTTTCCGGTACCGTCACCGAACACCGGTACCGGCAGCCCGTCGCCCGCCGTCTCGCAGATGTGCTGCGCGTTTTTTCGCCAGCTCTCCGTATCCTTATCGGGACGGGGTAGATGAATCGCCAGCACATCTCCCAGTTCCAGATACCGGGTTATCAGCCGCCTGGAGGAGGGCAGACCCATCAGTGGAAATGGGCCAATCAGCCAGTCGATCTTCTTCGACCAGACCGCTGTCCTTTCATATAGAAACTTTTCAGGCCTGGCGTCCCCCGGCAGCATCAGATGCTTTCCTCCAGCCTCCAGAAGGCAGACCAGATTCTGGATATCCGCAAACCGGTCGCCCATGTGAATGCTGTTGAATAGGGTCAGACGCATACCCGGCAAGGTCATGACCCGGTATTTCTGCTCGGACGCGGCCACAGCCGTCAGCCGTCCCGCCTCCGGCTCCAGCGCCCGGATCCGCCGAATGGTCTCCTCCGTGGAAATGATGCGGAGATCCGGATTCATTTTCAGGGCCTCCGCCACGTCCTCCGGGCAGAAATGATCCGCGTGCTCATGGGTAAATACCAGCGTTCCCAGCTTCTTTTCCCGGATATCCCGCAGAAGCTCCTGCCGAATCGCCTCCGGCGTGTCAGGGTAAAGCCCGCCGGGCTGCCTTGCAAACACGTCGAAGCCGATGGCCGCGCAGCCCTTTTCTTCTATATTAAGAACCTGTATTACTACGCCCGCATTTCCCGTGTGCCAGGCTGTCATTTTCGTTCCCATCATTCATTCCGCCGTATCTTTAATTCATAAGTGCTTCCCTGATAATCTCACACACCGTGGGATGCGGGAAAATCGTCCGTCGAACCTGTCTCAGCGGAAGCTGCAGGTCAATCATCAGCGCCAGCGCATAGATATACTCCGACGCGTAGGATGACATCAGCGCCGCCCCGATAAGCGTTTCTTTGTTCTTATCCACAATCAGCTTGCAGATACCGTTGCTTAAGCCGTTCTCCGCCACATGGCGTCCGCTGAAATTGATGGATACCTTTTTCACCTCATAATTCCGGCCTGACGCCTTCGCCTGCTCCTCGGACAAACCTACAAAGGCCGCCTCCGGGCTGGTGTAAACCACGCCGCTGATCGCATCGTAGCTCATGGCGTCGTCCTCGCCTAGGATATGGTTTACAGCCACTTCGCCTTCCCGGTAGCCCACATGGGCCAGCATGACCTTGCCGTTCACATCGCCGATAGCATAGACATGCGGCACGTTGGTCTGCATATGCTCATCTGTCACGATGGCTCCCCGCTCGGTCTGTACGCCCAACTCCTCCAGGCCCTCGATCTGGCTGTTGGCACGACGGCCCACGCACATCAGAGCCTTATCATAAGCTGCCAGCTGAAGCCTTCCGTCCTTTTCATAAGTCACGACTCCGCCTGCCAGCTTTTTCACTCTGGAGGAGAGCTGGAAGGTCACACCCTTTTTCTCCAGCTCCTTCTGAAGCAGCCCGCTGACCTCCCGATCATTGCCGCCCAGGACCTTATCCAGCATCTCGATCACGGTTACTTTTGCTCCAACCTCCTGAAAATAAGCCGCCATCTCAAAACCAATGACTCCGCCTCCCACGACCAGAAGCTTCTTCGGGATCTCCTTCATATCCAGGATCTCGTCGCTGGTCATGACCGTTCCGTCCGCCATACCTTCTTTCACACCTTCGATAGGCGGTACTGTAGGAGTCGAACCGGTAGCCAGAATCAAATTCTCCGCTGTATAGGTCTCTTCTCCTACGAACACCACAGGTTTTCCATCCAATCTGCCAAGCTTCGCTGTTCCGTTTACTACTTTTACCTTGCTGCGGCGAAGGGCACTGCCTACGCCCTGCACCAGCATTTTCACAACCTCGTCTTTTTTTTCCACTACTGCAGCCTGATCCACGTGAACCGGACCCTCCGCCGTTACACCGTACGCTTCTCCGGCCCCCGATGCGTAATGGTACATTTTTCCCGCGTAAAGAAAGGTTTTTGTCGGGATACATCCCACATTCAGACAGGTTCCTCCCAGGCTCTTCTTTTCCACCAGCAGCACCTTCTTTCCATGGTGAGCTGCGTACTCAGCGCTGTTATACCCGGCCGGACCGCCGCCAACAACAATGACATCAAAATTCTGCATACCTCTTTTCCTCCTTGTTTTCGCTGTCGCATTGCATGTTACCCGTCCAAACCTTCAAAGGCTTCCGCCTTCCTGCCATATCCCGATTATACCTTTCGCCCGCGAGATTGTCAATTTTTTATCATGCATTTTCTTTAAATTTTGATAACCATACTTTCCCGGTGGAGTTGTCTTAAATTTCTGAAATTTCTTTTGTGGCAATAATGTCTACACCTGTCTCGGCCACGTCCGCCAGAATCACGTTACCGATCTGCACCGGGGCCTCCGCGGTCACGCTCTTCAGAGCCCGCATACAGGCCTGCACCTTCGCTTTCGGGATGTCGGTCCGCGTCTTCACCGACAGCATTTTCTCACGGCCGCCCCGAACCGGAATGATCGTCGTCACGGTGCGGGTGGGGTTCGTCACCTCTTTTTCGGCGTACTGCGCGCCCCGCTTACAGTGGTTGCCCTCCACCAGCGTCACCCGGCCAGCTTCCAGGCGGACGCGTAAGGAACATCCTTTCGGGCAAATAATACAGGTCAGGCGCCGCTCCTCTGTCTGTTTTATGTAAACCGTCGCATTTTTCCCGGCCTCCGCCGCTTCTTCGGACACGGAATCCACCAGACCGTGGACATGCAGCACATTGCCGCAGGCGAAGACGCCGGAGATGGTAGTCTCCAGCTTCTCGTTGACCACCGGACCGTGGGTAGCCGGATCCATTCTCGCGCCCAGTTCCCGGGTCAGCTCATTTTCCGGGATCAGGCCCACAGAGAGAAGCAGGGTGTCACAGTCGTATTCCTGACCGGTGCCCGGAATGGGCTTGCCCTGTTCGTCCACGGCGGACACGGTCACGCCGCTGACCCGCTCCCTGCCTTTGATATCCACCACCGTATGACGCAGCAATAGCGGAATATCGAAATCCTCCAGACACTGGACGATGTTCCGCTGCAGGCCGCCGGATTTCGGGAGAATCTCAACCACAGCCTGCACCCTGGCTCCCTCCAGGGTCAGGCGGCGGGCCATGATGAGGCCGATGTCGCCGGATCCCAGGATCACGATTTTCCGGCCGGGCAGAAAACCTTCAATATTTACCAGGCGTTGGGCGGTTCCTGCTGTGTAAATTCCAGCGGGGCGAAAGCCCGGAATATTCAGAGCGCCCCGGGGGCGCTCCCGGCAGCCCATGGCCAAAATCACCGCTTTTGCCTGAACCTCGAAAAGTCCATCCTCCCGGTTCATGGCCGCGACCCTTTTGTCCGGCATAATATTCAGCACCATGGTTTGCAGCTTATAAGGAATCTGAAGTTCCTCGACTTTTTCGATATAGCGGGCCGCGTACTCCGGTCCGGTCAGTTCCTCCTGGAAGGTGTGAAGGCCAAAACCGTTGTGGATGCACTGGTTCAGAATGCCGCCAAGCCGATCTTCCCGTTCCAGAATCAGGATATCTGCTACGCCATTTTCCCGGGCTGCCAGAGCCGCCGCCAACCCCGCCGGGCCGCCGCCAACGATAACGATATCATAAGTCTGCATGATAAATCCTCCCTTCCTATAAGCTGTCCTTATTCTGACCACAGAGCAGCGTGGACGCGCCGCCCCGCTTGGTGATCTGCTCCAGCGGGATGTCCAATTCCCGGGACAGAAGCTCCATGACCCGCGGTGAACAGAAGCCGCCCTGGCAGCGGCCCATGCCCGCCCTGACTCTGCGCTTAACTCCGTCCAGGGATCGCGCGCCCAGAGGCCGGTGAATCGCGTCCAGAATTTCCCCTTCGGAAATGTGTTCGCAGCGGCAAACGATATGTCCATATGCCGGATGCCGACGAATCCATTCCTGCCGTTCCCCGTCGGGAAGCTGCGTCGGATTCATAATGCCCTTTCTCCGGGAAATAAAATGTTCTTTCTCGGACAACTCCAGCTTTGCCCGCACGATCTCCGCCACCATTTCACCGATGGCCGGGCTGCTGGTGAGACCGGGCGATTCGATGCCGGCGCAGTCAATGAAGTTCTCTGCACCCGGGACTTCACCGATGATGAATTCATGGCCGTCCTCGTGGGCGCGCAGACCCGCGAAGGAGGTGATAACATTTTTATAAGGAATCTCCTTTACGTAGCGGCCCGCGTTTTCCAGCACCTGAGCGAGGCCGTCTGCAGTGGTGTTCGTGGCCTCCGGATCCGCCACATCAATGGCAGTAGGGCCTAACAGCAGATTGCCGTGGATCGTAGGGGACACCAGGATACCTTTTCCATATTTGCCTGGCAAGGGGAAAATGGTATGGTTTACATGGGACCCTGTGGTTTTGTCCAGGAGACAGTAATCACCGCGGCGCGGCGTGATGTGGATCTTCCCGGAGCTTATCATGTTATGTAAACCATCCGCATAGACACCTGCTGCATTGACCACCAGACGGGTCTCATAGGAGCCCTGGCTGGTATGCAGAATCCAGCCGCCGCCCTGCCTCCGTTCCAGGCTTTGTACTTCCGTGTCAAAATGAAACTCCACACCGTTCATGGCCGCATTTTCCGCCAGGGCGATGTTCAGGCCGAAGGGACAGACGATGCCCGCCGTGGGCGCATAGAGAGCCGCATAGGTCTCCTCCGACAGGTTAGGCTCCATCTGCAGCAGTTCGTCGTGGTAAATGATACGAAGATCCGGGACGCCGTTCGCCTGTCCCCGGTCGTAGAGTGCCTGAAGGCCCGGCATGTCTTCCTCGGAGAGACAGACCACCAGGGAACCGATGCGCCGGAACGGGATATCCAGATCTTTTGCCAGATCGCCCATCAGCGCATTGCCGCGCACGTTGAGCTTTGCCATCAGACTGCCGGGCGCGGCGTCATAGCCGGCATGGACGATGGCGCTGTTGGCCTTGGAGGTGCCGCAGCAGACATCCTCTTCCTTTTCCAGGACGCAGACGCGGGCCGCGCAGCGGGACAGCTCCCGGGCGGAGGCTGCGCCGGAGACGCCTGCGCCTACTATGATTACATCGTACATAGATACTCCTTTCTATTTTGTGCATATTTTCGCACATACAGATATCTCCAATAGAGCAAAAAAGGAACCCGACAAGCTCCCGCACCCTCATGCGTTCTTCCTGTCAGGTTCTCTTCTTTTATCCCAATTTTGTTTTCTTATAATCTTTTTACCCGCCAACGTAATTCTATCATTTTCCATTTACCACGGAATTGCCGCATACAACGCCACCGCCGCAATCGCACCGAGAATCGGCCCCACCAGCGGCACAATGCCGTAGTCCCAGTCGGAGCTTCCCTTTCCTCGAATGGGCAGCACCGCATGGGCCAGTCTCGGCCCCAGATCCCGCGCCGGGTTGATAGCGTATCCGGTCAGACCTCCCAGAGACATACCGATGGAAACAATGATAC
>NZ_JBOKYU010000071.1:0-7034 GCF_051972735.1 Laedolimicola sp.
TAACCGAGTGCCTCCAATCTGGCTTTTAATAAATTTTTCGCCTTTCTGAGCCTTGTTTTTACCGTCCCCTCCGGAATGTGCAGAATTTCCGCTATTTCAGAGATCCGCATATCGGCAGAATAAAACAGGTAAACGGGCAGCTTATATTTCTCAGGCAAAGCGGCAACAACACCTCGTACCGTCTCCAGTTCATTTTGCTGCAAAAGCTCCTGCTCCGGGGAAATGACACTGGCCTGAGCCGGACACTGCCAGCCGGTATCTTCCAGCGCCTCCACACTTTCCATAGGAAGTATGCGGTTTCTGGCGGCGTATTTTCTTCTGCTGTTTTTCCAGAGAAACAAGGCTGTGGATAAGGCATAACTTTTCGTGTGCGGGCCAAGCAGTAATGTATGCTTTTTTTCAGTCAGCTTCAGCATGGTATCCTGATACAGATCGTCTCCTGCCTCGCTTCCGCCGGCAGTCATCCGGCAAAAGCGCAAAATATCACAGCCATATGTAAGGATAAACTGCTCGATTTCATGATCATTCATAAATGGTTATCCTTTTACCTTTCTTCTTTAAGTCGACTTATAAGAATTTTATCTTACACTTATAGAATGTAGTGAAGCACCAAAACGGTTTTCTTTTATATAAATCAGATCCTCTATACCATAACACAGGCAGGCGATTTTGAAATCCCGCTCTTGAAATGCGCCGGAAAATATATTATACTAAACGGGTGTCATACGGCACCCGTATGGAGGAGTACCCAAGCGGCTGAAGGGTCTGGCTTCGAACACCAGTAGGTCGGTAGCACCGGCGCGAGGGTTCAAATCCCTCCTCCTCCGTTTCTTTATAGTAAAAAGCAAGACAGGACGTATCCTGAATTTCCATGATACAGTCCTGTCTTGCTTTTTATTGTCAGTGCTGAATGTCTTTTTATGATACAGGTGTCAGATACCGGTTTATTTGTAACGGACAATTTGGTCAAGTGTATAGAGCTGTGTTTCATTTTCTGCAGCATGAGCCGCAATTTTAGCGTCAAACCCGTTTTCCGAAAATAGCGCATAGTGAAACCTGGCTTTCTCTTTTTCAGGAGCAAGCTTTGCCAGGGTATTAAGATACTCTGAGTAAGAAAATGGCGCTCCCTTGAATTTACACTCTCCAACAAGATATTCCTTTGCCTCTCTGTCTATACCCAGCAGGTCAATCTCAGTTTCTGCCGTCCGCAGACCACCCTGCGCTTTTTCGTCCCGAACCGTGGTCTTACCAAACCATCGTCCCATTTTGGCATATCGGAAAGGCAGTTCATTTTTCTTCTGCATTTCACGCACAAATTCCCGGCAAACATCCTCAAACGCAAAGGCGGCAAACTCATGGAGTGCAGGTTTCACCACATATTCATACACGCCATCCACATCGCCATCCTCAAGCTGAGAGAAATTCGCAAAACCAAAGGCATACCAAAAGCGGAAGAAGTTATCTGTCAGCCGATAGATTCCACGACCCGAATTTCCATATTCTTTAATTTTTGCGTCCACGGAAAACTCCCGCTCCACAATACCCAGTTCCATCAGATTTTTCAAATACACACTGGTTTTGGACGTGTCCTCCACAAGCGATTTCTGACTGATGTCATTCAGCTTTGTGTTGCCGAGTGCCACTGCCTCGATAATAGAGTTATAGATTGGTGTCTCCCGCAGTTCCTGATGGAGCAGAAATTCCACCTCACTGTACAGAATACAGCCCTTTGTCAGAATGTTTTGCTTTATGTTTTCATCTACGGACCGTTTCGGATTCCACTGACGCAGATAATGCGGAATACCGCCGAGAACGGCATAGGCCAGCACCTTATCCCGATCCGAATAATCAGGAAAAAACTTTGCGGCATCGTAGAAGCCCATTTCTCTCATCCTGTAAATGCCTGTGGCTCTCCCATAAAGAGGATTTTTCTCCGACAGCAATTCCTTCTCCATAAAGCTCATGGCGCTGCCGCAGAGAATTATCATTACATTGCTGCTTCGCAGCTCTGCATCCCATAGATTCTGCAGGATAGAGGGAATACTTTTATTTCCACGGCACATATACGGGAATTCGTCAATCACCAGCAGCTTTTTCCGGTCGCCATAGGGCAGATCCTGCACCGCACGAAACGCCTTTTCCCAGTCGGAAAATTCAGAAATGTAGTTCCGTGCCGGAATATTCTCCTTGAGCATCCGGCCCGAAAAGTTACGGAGCTGCACGCGTTCCGTGGTCTGCGTACAGGAAAAGAATACATGCGGCTTATCCTTACAGAATTCACGCAGTGTTTCTGTTTTTCCCACACGCCGTCTGCCATACAGCACAATAAGCTGACCACCGTCCTCCGCGTATTTATCCTGTAAAAATTTCATCTCAGCTTCTCTTCCGACAAACATAGGCGTGCCCTCCCCTTATTATCAAATCGTGATTTGGTAAATCGTGATTTGATAATATTGTACCCATATCCAGATGAAAAATCAAGCGGTTTTCAGGATATCACAAAGAAAGTCTTGCTGCTTTTCTTATTTTAATCTTTCCAGCAGCTCCTGCACCGTCTGGTTGTATACCGGATGCCGCACCCAGGGCGCGATCTGTGCCAACGGAATCAGCACGAAATCCCGCTTGTGCAGTTCGATATGGGGAATATGAAGCTCCTCATCGTCAAGAATCAGATCATCGTACAATAAAATATCCAGATCCAGCGTCCGGGGGCCCCAGTGGATCACGCGGACCCGGTTGGCCTCCTGCTCCAGCTCGTGGAGCCGGTCGAGGAGCTCGTGGGGCGGCAGGATAGTCCGGATCTTCATAACGCTGTTCAGGAATTCATCCTGGTCGGTGTAGCCGTAGGGCTCGGTGGCCAGATAATCGGCCACTGTCTCTACGATACAGCCTTTCGTGAGCTGCAGTCCAAGCACACTCATGTCCAGATAAGCTTTTTTGTCGCCCATATTGGAACCCATGGCGATGTAGGCGGTATGCCAGCCCCGCTCAATGGAGACAGACACAGTCTCCAGGGGCAGTCCCACAGGAGCCCAGGGCTTTTTAATCTCCAGCTCCACCTTTTCCAGGTGGGGAATCTGTAGAAGCATAGCTTCTGCCAGCTGCTCCACCACCGTTTCCAGCAGCTTCCAGGTGTGCTCCTGAACAAATTTTGTGATGAACTGGCTGACCTCGCCGTAATGAATGGAGGCAGTCAAATCGTCCGTCTTCCCCGCCTTCCGGGTGGAGGTGTAAAGGGTTGCGGAAATGATAAATTTCTGTCCCAGCTTATTTTCCTCCGGAAACACGCCGTGATTGGCAAATATTTCCAGGTTTTTGATCTGTATTTTATCCATTTAGTTCTCTCCTGCTCTCAGAATCGCCTCGGTCATCCGGATCGTGCGCTGATTTTCTTTGATGTCGTGAACCCGGACAAAGGCGTACTTTTTCATCACGGCCATCACGGTCGTCACCAGGGTTCCCTCTACTCTCTGATCCGCCGGCAGATCCAGGGTCAGACCGATCACGGATTTACGCGATGTACCAAGCAGCATGGGATATCCCAACTCATGGAATCGCTCCATATGTAAAATGGTCTCCAGATTCTGCTCGTAATTTTTTCCAAAGCCTACGCCCGGATCAAGGATAATCTTATCGTCAGCGATACCCGCTTCCTTCGCAAGCTTTACGCACTCCGCGGTTTCCCGCAGCATATCCGGGTAGAAATCCTGATACTCTGTGTTATTCTTATTGTGCATCAGACAGCAGGCCACTCCGGTGCGGGCGATGAGGTCGGCCATCTCCGGGTCGTATTTGAGCCCCCAGATATCATTAACCAGATCGGCTCCCGCTTCGATGGCTGCGGCTGCCACCTTTGCCTTGTAGGTATCGATGGACACAGGGACATCGAAGCGGGCTTTCACTGCCTCGATGACCGGGGCTACCCTCTCGATTTCCTCCTCTTCGGTAATCTGCTGGTGGCCGGGACGGGTAGACTCGCCGCCGATATCCAGAATGGCGGTGCCCTCGCGGATCATCTCCTCCGCATGGGCCAGCGCTGCGTCCATATGGTTCCATTTGCCGCCGTCGGAAAAGGAATCCGGGGTCACATTCAGGATTCCCATGATATAGGTTTTATTTTTTACGTTGAATTCTTTGGTTCCGATTTTCATACATTTTCACTGTAGCTGTTCTGTGCCCTCGGCGCTCAGCGCTTCCAGTTATCAGGAACAGCCACTCTCCTTTCCGGGTTATAATCGAATCTCCAGGTTCTTTTTTTCCTCCGGCCAGTTACAGTCCGCCTGGGAGGGACACAGAAAGCAGCTCCGCGACAGCTTATCCGCCCGGTAGAACAATCCCGGCAGATCCCTCGCGTCGCTTTGGGTACGATGGCTTCCGATGAGCTTCAGCACTTCGGCGCTCTCGCCTTCCGAAAAACCACAGTCCTGCAAAATGGGCCCGGCCAACATGACGCCTGCTTCGTCGTGGGGCGTCCCATTTTCATATTGAAGGTATCTGCCCATATCGTGCAAAAGTCCGGCCGCATAGATGATTTCCTTATTGGCTTCTACCCCTTGTTCCAGAGCAAGCAGATAAGTCAGGCGGGCCACACTGAGAAAATGCTCCGGCGTATGGCGGCAGAATTCCCGCTCTGCCTCGTAAGCGGTCAGCTTCTCTAATGCCTCCTGATAGGCCGGGTGGTTCCAGATCCGGTTTACGCGCTCCATGCCGCCCATTACTGGCGCACCATGCTCAGAAAGCGGTTCTGCAGCTCAAAATTGTTCTCAAAGCAGCCGGTGGTCACCATGGTGACGGTTTTGCTGCCGGGCTTTTTGATGCCGCGCATGGTCATACACATGTGCTCAGCCTCCAGCATGACGATAACGCCCTGGGGATTCAGGCTTTCCTCCAGCGCATCCGCGATCTGGGACGTAAGCTTCTCCTGAATCTGGGGTCTTCTGGCAAATACATCTACGGTACGGGCCAGCTTGCTTAAGCCTACTACCTTACCGTTCGGTATATACCCGATATGCGCTTTTCCGTAAAAGGGGAGTAAATGATGTTCGCACACGGAATAGAAGGTGATATCCTTCTCTACTACGATGTCATTCCGCTCGACTGTGAATTGTTTTTTCAGATGCACCGACGCATCCTCGTACAGGCCGCCGTAGATCTCAGCGCACATACGCGCAATCCGATCCGGCGTCTCCAATAAACCTTCTCTTGTTACGTCCTCGCCGATTCCCTCCAGCATAAGCTGGACTCCGGCCTTGATTTTCTCATAATCCATCATAAAAACAGCACCTCCAGGCTGTGACAGAACATATGACGAAAATATCCCTTCACAATATGAGACGCTGTTCATTTAATCTTATATTGCTGCAACGGGTGCGGTCTCCATACCGTAAGACGAACTTTTCGTTTCGGCGGCAACTCCCCATCCGCTGAACACTTGACGCATGAAAACCTATTTTGCATATTATTCTATTGTTGTAAATTGTTACCAAAGGGCATTATATCATATACCGTCAGGTCTGTATATAGATTTATATATTGTATACAGGAATTTACCAAATTTTTACCCAGATTACCTATTTAAAATATGACTACGTAACTCCTGAGAAATTCTTAGTAATGCATAAATTTATATCCATCAAACTGTTACATAAAATTACCGCCAGTCCTCTTTATGACTGGCGGTACCTAATGACTCATGCTTCTGTATACACGCTCTCGATGGCCGTCCGCAGATGCTCATAGCACTTCTGCAGGTCGCTCTTTCCCTGCTCGTCCAGGGGCAGCTCCAGTACCCGGTCGATGCCGTTCTTGGAAATGACGCAGGGCAGGCTCATAGCTGCTCCGGTAAGGCCGTACTGTCCCGACAGAACTGTAGAAACCGGCACGACGGATTTCTCGTTGCGGACAATGCTGCCGATCAGACGGCAGGCGCTTAAGGCCACGCCGGAGCTGGTGTAGCCCTTCAGCTCCACGATGTCCAGGCCGATGACCTTCGTATCATGGAGCAGCTTTTCTTTGTCGAGTTTTTCCTTTAATTCAAACTGTTTCTCGAATTCCGAAAATGGCACGCCCACGATGTTCACGGTATTCCAGGGGATAAAGGAGGTGGAGCCGTGCTCGCCCAGCACGAAGCCTGTCACGTTCTTGGCGTCCACGCCGCAGAGGTCGCCCAGCATCTTATTGAAGCGTGCGGTGTCAAGCAAAGTGCCGGTGCCGAAGATCTTATTGGCCGGGTAGTCGAATTTCTTCTGGGCAATGTAGGTCAGGATGTCCAGCGGATTGGACACCACGATGATGATGGCCTCCCGGGTATAGCGGGTGATCTGCTCCATAATATCGTTCATGACGTTGACATTTTTCTCAAGCAGCACCATACGGTCACGGGAATTACCCGGCTGGATGCTGGGACCTGCAGTCACCACGATGATCTGGGCGTCCGCGCACTCCTCGTAGCCGCCCACATGGATATTCGCATTGGCGCTGTAGGCGAACGCCGTGGTGTGGCTGGCGTCCAGCACCTCGCCCAGGGCCTTTTTCTGGTTGCGGTTCACCACCACGATCTCATCCAGGATATTCATCCGCAGAACCGAATTCAAAATCGCGCTTCCCACCTTACCGGCGCCGATGATTACCATTTTTCCATATGAAATTGCCATAGCTACGTCCTCCTCGTATTCTTCTAATCACGAATAGTTTACTGCAATGTGCAGGCTCCGTCAATCAGGGTTTTAAAACAATAAAAGACCCGGAAGGTTCCAGATCTCTTAAACTCAGACATAAAAATAAGCGGGTGATGGGGTGCTAGGTGCCAGTGGCACCTGTTTAGCACCGACCGGAGCGGAGCGGAGAACGAACCGCAGGTTCGATTCACATCACCCTCTTAGTCCTAAAAAGGGCAAAAAAATAGAGCGGGTGATGGGAATCGAACCCACGTATCCAGCTTGGAAGGCTGGTGTTCTACCATTGAACTACACCCGCAAATGAAAAATTATAAGGATGCACCGTGGTCACTAGGCTCGAAAAGACCTCGCCAAGTG
>NZ_JBOKYU010000072.1:0-6797 GCF_051972735.1 Laedolimicola sp.
GAGGTCCGGCTCCCCACGCCGGACCTCGTCACCGGTGCGCATCCTCAGAGACGACAGTCAGGAGAGCGCGGTGCGGGGACTTTATCCCTGCGGCGAGGGCGCGGGCTATGCGGGCGGGATCACTTCCGCGGCCATGGACGGCGTAAAAACCGCCGAGGCGATTGCAGGAAGATTCTGTCAGAACCTGGCGACAACTTAAGAGAACTTTAGGATTTTTTTTGTATACAAGAGAAAGCCTTTGTGCTATGATAAAATGTGATATGTAGACAAAAGACGGAGGGAGTTTATGAGATCAAAGAACGGCTGGGTGCTGCTGATTATGCTGCTTTCCGGCATCGTATTGGGAGGCTTTATCGGCATGCTGACGGCAAATGTATCAGGCCTTAGCTGGTTGAATTACGGACAGAGCTTCGGTCTGGAGAATCCGATTGTGCTGGATTTGGGGCTGTTGATTCTGACCTTCGGCCTGACCATCCATATCTCGATTGCCAGCATCCTGGGCGTGGTGATCGCGATTATTATATACCGGAAGCTGTAAAGCACCGGTTTCAGAAAATGGTTGTTCTGTCGTTATCCGCTGCCTGGAGAGCAGAAAGGAACGAATATGAGTACAACAACCATGAAAGAATTATATAAGGAAGAACGTCCTTATGAAAAATGTGTGAAAGCCGGAGCAGCTGCTCTTTCCGACGCGGAATTGCTGGCCGTGGTTATGCGGACGGGCACCCGGGGGGAAAATGCCTGTCAGCTGGCGGGAAGGATCTTAAGCCTGCCGGGCTGCGAAGGCCTGAAGGGCCTGAATCGGATTTCCATGGAGCGTCTGATGGACGTCCGGGGGATCGGACAGGTGAAGGCTGTGCAGCTGAAATGTGTGGCGGAGCTGGCGGCCCGGATGGCAAAAGCGAAAGCGGCTGAACGTCTTGCCTTTGACACACCGGAGACGATTGCGGATTATTTCATGGAGGAGCTGCGTTACGCGGAGCAGGAACAGCTGCATGTGCTTTTTCTGAATACCAGAAATAAACTTCTGAAAGAAAAGCTCATGTTCCAGGGCACGGTTAACGCGTCGCTGGTTTCACCGAGGGAGATTTTCATGGAGGCGCTGGAATGCCGGGCGGTGCGCATGGTGCTGGTACACAATCATCCCAGCGGCGATGCGGCTCCAAGCCCCGAGGATATCCGGATGACGCGCCGCATTTACAAAGCAGGAGAAATGCTGGGTATCCAGCTTTTGGATCATATTATTATAGGTGATCATTGTTATAGCTCCTTTCAGGAGCGGGGAATACTATCTGAAGAATAAGAGTTTAGAAGAAAGTGAGGAGAAAGACATGTCTGCACAGAGTTTTGGATGCGACTTTGGTACAAGCAGCATCAAGATCTACAGTAAGGAGAGCGATACCATTTACTGCGAAAAGAATATGGTGGCCATCGAGGAGAAGAAGGGAATGATTGCCTACGGCGACGAGGCTTTCGAAATGCATGAGAAGGCGCCGTCCAATATCGAGGTGCTTTACCCCATGTCCTTCGGAACCGTAGCCAGCATTACCTATATGCAGGAGTTCCTGAAGGCTTTTCTGGAGACTCATACCAAGGGTAATTTAAAGGGCGCGGAGTTTGTGGTAGCGCTGCCTACCGATGTACAGGATCGTGTGTTCAGCACGCTGATTCAGGGAACAGGTCTCAAGTCCAGGAATATCCAGATGATTGACAAGCCGGTAGCGGCAGGTCTGGGTCTGGGTCTGGATGTGACACAGTCCCAGGGTATCATGATCGTAGATGTGGGAGCGGATACCACGGAGATCTCCATCCTGTCTCTGGGCGGAACTGTCACCAGCAAGCTGATTAAGAACGGCGGCAATAAGATCGACGAGGCCATCGCCAATGCCATCCGCCGGGAGTATGGTTATTTCATCGGCAATAAAACTGCCGAGATTCTGAAAAATGAGCTGGGTTATCAGCCCGGTGACACTACATCCAAGCGGGAAATCTGTGGCCGCAATATGGCTCTGGGACTTCCGGCCCTTCTGGAGATTACCGCGGACTTCGTGGCAAATGCCATTGCGGAGAATCTGAAGTCTATCGTGGAGGCCATCAAAGTGATTCTGGAGAGAACCCCGCCCGAGCTTGGTGTGGATATCATCCGCAACGGCATCTTCCTGACTGGCGGCGTGGCCAACTTAAAGGGTCTGGACAAGCTCATCGCGGACGCCACCAATATCAAGGTGAATCTGGTGGAGAAGCCGGAGGAGTGCGTGGCCAGGGGACTGGAGCGTGTGATCAAGGAGAAGGAGTTCAAGAGCCTGACCTTCGTGACCAAAGAGCAGAACTATAACTAAGTAATATCAGGTGAAGTATGAAGAAGAAAAATCATTTTACAGTACCGCCAAAGTACATATTTGCGGTGCTGGCGATTCTTTGTATCGGAATGATGTACGCGTCTTACGCCACCGGTTTCGCGGGCAGCACGCTGGGCCGTATCACCGGCTATATCTTCGTGCCTTTTGAGCGGGGCATCAACAGTGTGGGCGGCTGGGCCAGAGATAAAGGTAACAGCCTGCAGGATCTGGCGGACGCGCAGGCGGAGAATAAGGCTTTGCAGGAGCAGGTGGATGAGCTGACCCTTCAGAACAGCCGGCTGATGCAGAATCAGTACCGGCTGCAGGAACTGGAGGCTCTCTATAATCTGGATCAGACCTATGGAGAGTATAACAAGGTGGCGGCTAACATCATTGCCAGCGACTCCGGTAACTGGTTCAACACCTTTGTCATTGACAAGGGCAGCAAGGACGGTCTGGCGACAGATATGAACGTCATCGCAGGCAGCGGCCTGGTTGGTATTATTACCAAGGTGGGTGACAACTGGGCGCAGGTGCGCTCTATCATCGACGATATGAGCGAAGTCAGCGCCCAGGTGCTTTCCACCTCCGATCTCTGCTTTGTAAAGGGCGATTTACAGTTGATGGAGTCCGGCCTGATTCAGCTTTACCAGCTGCGGGATACGGAAGGAAAGGCCAGCATCGGTGACACGGTGGTGACTTCCCATGTAAGCGACAAGTACCACGCGGGACTGCTGATCGGCTATATCAATGAACTGAGTCTGGATTCCAATAACCTGACCCGTTCCGGCACACTGACTCCGGCTGTGGATTTCGAACATCTGCATTCGGTGCTTGTCATCACCGATATAAAGCAGACAGTGGAAGAATAGACAGGAGTGAAAAGGATGAGACGTAAAGCGATAGAAGCGCTTCTGATTATCATATGCTTTATCCTGCAGTGTACGGTATTTCAGGCACTGTCCCTGGCAGGAATTGTTCCGAATCTGCTGCTGATTGTGACATCCTCCCTGGGTTTTATGCGCGGGGAAAAAGAGGGTATGGCCGTAGGCTTTTTTTCCGGCCTTCTGACGGATATTTTCTTTGGGCGGCTGTTCGGCTTTTACAGTCTTCTGTATATGTTTCTGGGATATGGAAGCGGCCTGTTTCACAGAATGTTTTACGATGAAGATATCAAGCTTCCGATGATTTGGATTGCGTTGTCAGAGCTGGTATATGGACTTAGCGTCTATTTCTTCCTGTTCCTGATGCGGAGCCGGTTCCATTTTGGTTTTTATTTCGGACATATCATCCTTCCGGAGCTGGTGTATACCGTAGTGGTGACCATTGTACTCTACCGCCTGATTCGTTCACTGAATCACTGGCTGGAGAAAAAGGAAAAGGAAGAAGGCGAGAGCCGTATGGCATCTCCCATAATACCTTATAAGGATAATGGCGAGACGGGGACAGACGGATCATAAGACAGAGGAGTAAGAAAAGATTTGTTGGACGAAATCAAAGAAACCTTAAGTAATTTAATAAAATCAAGAACCTTTGTCCTGGTTGTGGTGTTTGTGGCTCTCTTCGGCATTCTTCTGCAGCGGGTTTTCTATCTGCAGATTGTAAAGGGCGGCGATTATCAGGATTCCTTTACCCTGAAGACCGAGCGCGAGGTATCGGTGGCCAGCACCCGTGGAAAGATTTACGACCGGAATGGAGAAGTACTGGCCTACAGTGAGCTTTCCTATTCCGTTACCATTCAGGATAACGGTACGTATGCCAATATCCGGACCAAGAACGCGAAACTGAACGAGACCATCTATAAGCTGATTAAGCTGATTGAGAAGAATGGCGACAGCGTGGTTAGCGACCTGGGTATTGTATACAATCACGGCCAGTTTGAATATTCGCTGGAAGGAAATTCCCTTCTGCGATTAAAAGCTGATGTATATGGCAAGAATAAGATCAGCGAGCTGGAGCCCAAGCAGGAGCTTGCCACTGCAGACGAGCTGATGGCGTATATGTGTGGTGAGAAAAAATACGATATCCGCAGCTCCTATACGGAAGAGGAACAGCAGAAATACGGCATTTCCGTAGCAGGATATACGCCTGAGGAGCAGCTGCAGATCGCGACCATCCGGTTTGGCATCTCCGCTAATAACTATAAGCGTTACGTGGCGACCACTGTGGCTACGGATGTATCCGAGGAGACCGTAGCGGCAGTTTTGGAAAATCAGAGTGAGCTGCAGGGCGCGGAGATCGAGGAGAGCAGCCGGAGAGTCTATCCGGACAGCGAATATTTCGCGCCGATCATCGGTTATATCGGAAAGGCGTCCCAGGATGAGCTGGACAGCCTGCAGGAGGAGAACCCCGACTATGAGCTCAACGATATCGTGGGAAAATCAGGTATCGAGCAGTATATGGAGACAGAACTTCAGGGAACCAAGGGCTACGAAAAGATGTACGTGGACAGCGTGGGCCGGATTCTGGAGGTGGCCGAACAGAAGGACGCGGTTCCGGGCAATGACGTCTATCTGACCATTGACAAGAACCTGCAGATGGCCTGCTACAATATTCTGGAGCAGAAGCTGGCCGGTATTTTGATTTCCAAGATTCAGAATACCAAGGAGTACAATCCGGGTCCCAATGCCAGCGCTGCCAAGATTATGATTCCGATCTACGATGTATACTATGCGTTGATCAACAATTATATTATTGATACGACTCATTTTAACGCGGACGACGCCACGGATCTGGAAAAGAGCGTATACAGCCGTTTCCAGGTGAAGCTGCAGAATACGGTGGACAGCCTGATTGCGGAGCTGAATTCACAAAACGCGGCGGCTTATCAGAACCTCTCCAAAGAGATGAAAAATTATATGAGTTATATCGTGGCCAATGTGCTGATGGGAGATAATCAGGTTCTGATGAAGGATGCTGTGGATACTTCGGATGCCACTTATATCGCCTGGACCACCGACGAGACCATCAGCCTGCGGGAATATCTGCAGTACGCAATCTCCAAAAACTGGATCGACGTAACGAAGATTTCGGGCGACAATCCTTACCTGGATTCCACGGAGATTTACCAGTCGGTGCTGGACTATATCCGGGACAGCCTTCTGGAGGACGCGGAGTTTGGGAAAATGCTGTACAAGTATATGTTGTTGGACGATCAGCTCTCAGGCAGAGAAATTTGTCTTTTATTATATGACCAGAATGTGTTAGAATATGACGAGGATACCGTATCCAGGCTGAATTCCGGAGCGCTCAGTTCCTACACATTCATGTTGGACAAGATTCGGAATCTGGAGATCACGCCGGCTCAGCTGGCTTTGGAGCCCTGCAGCGGCGGCATTGTGATTGTGGATGTGAAGACCGGTCAGACTCTGGCCTGTGTCACGTATCCCAGCTATGATAATAACCGTCTGACCAATGTGATGGATTCCGATTATTACAACAGCCTGCGAAAAGACCTGTCATCACCCTTTGTCAACCGTGTGACCCAGGAAAATCTGGCGCCCGGTTCTACGTTCAAGCCGATTACAGCGATTGCGGGTCTGGAAGAGGGCGTGATTACCCCCTCAACAACGATTTATGCGTCCGGCGTATTTACGGAGATTACGCCGTCGCCCACCTGCTGGATTTTTAACCAGTATGGCGGACATCACGGCAATGAGACAGTGACTACGGCTATTCGTGATTCCTGTAATGTGTTCTTCTATGAGGTGGGCTACCGTCTGGCAGGCGGTCGGAGCGCCGGAGGATACAATGTGGACAAGGGTCTGACGGCACTGGAAAAATATGCCAGAATGTTTGGGCTGGGAGATAAATCCGGTCTGGAGCTTTCCGAGTACGAGCCGCGGATTTCTGATAAGGACGCGGTACGTTCCGCCATCGGACAGGGTACCAACAGCTATTCCCTTTCCCATATCGCCCGCTACGTGGCAACGTTGGCGAACCGGGGAAATTGCTATGACCTGACGCTCCTTGATAAACTGACAGAGACAGATGGTACGCTGATCGAGGAGTATCAGCCAAAGCTGCACAATCAGGTACAGATTGCGGACAGCAGCTGGAATGCAGTGCAGCAGGGTATGCGCCTGGTGGCTGAGAACACCAAATCTTTGAGTGCTTTGAGCGATCTGGGACTCAATGTGGCGGGTAAGACCGGTACGGCGCAGCAGAGTAAGAGCCATCCGAACCATGCGTTATTTGTAGGCTTCGCGCCTTACGAGTCGCCGGAAATTGCCATTGCCGTACGTATCGCTAACGGTTATACATCCGCAAACTGTGCGGAGGTGGGCGCGGATGTGTTCAAATATTACTTTAACCTTGCGGATGAGGAAGATATCTTAAGCGGAACTGCCAGCGGTTCCAGCGGACAGACAATCGGGGATTAGGAGTGAAAGTGATGTCGAATCAATCAGTTATCATCAAAAGTAACCGGTACGGGCTGATTGTCATTCTGGATGAGAA
>NZ_JBOKYU010000073.1:0-6644 GCF_051972735.1 Laedolimicola sp.
CGCATACACCAGCGATCTGCGTTTTGTTTTTCATATTGTGGGAAAAATGGGGAAAGTTGAATCTCCGGGAAGAACAGCAGATCACTGTCCGCCGCTTCATCACAAAAGACCAGGGATTTTTGCAGATTTTCTTCGACGGAATCCGTCATGCGCATCTGCGCCAGGGCAAGCTTACAGGTATGTTGCATCGGAAATGCCTCCGTTTTGAATGGTTTGTTTTTTATTATAACCCGGCGATATTTCTTTTTCAATTGAAAATCAGGAAGACAGAGCCTGCCTTCCTGATCGATAAACTAATTTTTGTTTTTTGCTGGTTCGATGTTCGTAATCTCATTCATCGAATCGGTATTTGCGGTGTTTGCGTGTTCCGCTGTCACGCTATTATTTACCGTATCGCCATTCGGAAAATAGATCGTCGAGTCCACCAGCTTCGCGCCTTTTCCATCCATGCGGACCTTCAGCCACACTTCACGCAGAACGGACTCCTGGAAGCCTGCACCGTCCTTTGCAAAATGCCCCAAAAGCTGCATCCGCACAAAGAGCATATCGCCCAGGACGCTGACATCCTGATACTGCACTGAAGTAACCTCTGCGTCCGCATAATCGGTGTATTGGAAGCCATCCAGGTTGAACAGCTGTGTTTGATTCACGCTGTCTGTGTATCCAAATACGGCTCCGGCGTCCACCAGCACCTGATTCCAGCCCCGGCTGTTGGCTACGGAAATGGCGTCCAGATCCGTCTGGGTATAGGCGGGTTCGATAGAGCTTAAGTAATCCGGTTCGACGGCTGCCAGCAGATCTCCTGTCTCTTCATTTGCCCCCAGCAAGGTCATATCCAGTGCCGTCCGGGTCTCGTTCTGAAATTCCAGATCCGTCTGGTAGATGCCGTAGGGAACGTCTTCCCCGTCCGGACTGTTAAAATATTTCTGATAATATACGGTATCATTCAACACTACAAAGGTGGGCGCGTCGGTCAGATAAGCCTCCGTTGTCTCCCCGGTTTTCCGATTGTAGGAGTAAAAGTTGCCGTAGAAATATCCGGCGCTGCCCTCGTAATGACCAGCCGCTGTGAGGACCACATTTTCATCCACATACAGGCTTGTAATGGGATTCTGATTGCCCGGGTTAAGAAGCGCCGTATCGCCGGAAGCGGTATTGTATTCCCAGACACTGTGATCGCCAGGATCGTAGTAAAGACTGCTGCCGTCCGCGGTGCTGCCTAGAAGTTCTCCCTCCGCAACCATTTCCATATTTGCAGCGGTAAAGGGCTGCCGCCAGATGCGGGAGACGCCGCCTGTCTCGTTCCAGGAATCGTAATACAGATACGCGCCGTCGGAATAGAGTTTTGTTCTATCCATGGTATAGAGCTCGCCGTCTACCGCGATGAGCTCACTGCCATTGCCGAGAATCGTATGATCTGCTGTCGTTTCGCTACCTGTTTTTCCTGTTTCCGCAGAGGTTCCAGATTCCGTATCGGATTCTGTCGTTGGTGTCGTCGGTCGTAAAAGCAGACCGAGGACTGCCGCCACCAGAATGATAACTCCGATCAGAGTGATTCCAACGGTCTTTTTCCGATAATGCAACACGTTTTGAATCCGGCTTTTCAGGGAAGGTTCCCCGAAGGTCAGGGAGCTGACCGCATATCCATTCTGCTTCGCAGCGTACTTTAAAAGACTGGCAGCGTAATCCTTCCGAATATCCCGGGCACTGTTCTGGAGCACTGCCTCGTCGCAGGATATCTCCATATCCCGGCAGAAAAGCACATAGGCCAGCCAGACGCAGGGATTGAACCAGTGAAGCGTCCGGATCAGTAAAAACAGAAGCTTCCAAAGGGTATCCAGGCGCTTTCTGTGATAGTCCTCATGGGCCAGAATGTAATGCTTTTCCGTCTCCTCCAGGTTCGCAGGAAGACAGATAACTGGCCTCAGGACACCCCATACGAAAGGAGCCGGGAGCTTTTCGTATTCCCGGATTCGCTGTTTCGGAACGCTTCTGACACATCGGTTTTTGCTTAAAAGTGCCTTTAATTTTATGGTAGAAACAGTCTGCTGGATTAGCAGTAATACGATTCCGGACAGCCATACTATGCGGAACATCAGACTCCAATTCCAGGTGCTCTTGCTTTGACCGGAAATCCCTGTCTCGGTGCCTGTCAGATTGTTTTGCTGTGTTTCCTGAAGTTCTTCCGGGAACTGTGCTTCCATTCCGGATTTCAGCCCTGTACCGGACAGCTGATGGATCGTACCGGACAGCTCATTGCTTCGATTCTCCAGATTCTGAGCGGTGGTTTCCACCCTGGAAGGAATCAGACTGAAAGGACTTTGCAGCCCTGTCGGCACACAAAAATTCAGGAACACCAGCAGCCAGAGCCCGTAGGCCAGTTTTCTGGAACAATGCAGCACCTTCAGCATCAGGAACCGCAGAAGAACCACCAACAGCACGGTATAACTGCCAATCAGACTCAGATGTAAAACCGCGCCAAATACCTTTTCCATCCTCAATCCTCCCCGTACTCTTCAATCAGTTCTGCCAATTCGTCAATTTCTTTCTTACTCAGCTTTTTCCGCTTCAAAAAGGCCGCTACAAAATTCGGCAGAGACCCCTCATAATTCTCCTCCAGGTATCGTTCGCCCTTCCGTCTGGCGTATTCCTCCTGACTCATCCGGGATGTGACCACTGACTGCTCATTCTGGAAAATGCCATTTTCACAGATCTTCCGAAGCACCGTATAGGTGGTCGACTTCTTCCAGTTCAAATGCTCCGCTGCCAGCCGCACCAGTTCCCCGCTCCGCAGCGGCTCATGCTCCCAGATAAGCTGCGCCAGCTCCTGCTCGGCCTCGGTCATGATATAGATCAGGTCTTCCATGGGACGCCTCCTTTCTGTAAATGAGAAATGGTTTAAAAAGTATAAACCTTTGATTTTAGTCTATACTTTTTAAACCATTTTGTCAACTGAAATCTGATATGTATTTTAATTTCCAAAACCATTCAGTAACATCTTTATTTTTCCATATCCTTCGGATATGCACGTTCCGCTTTGAATGCTATTCGGCAGGGTATCCTATCTGTCATACTTTATCTCCCGGCTTCGGATGATCCGGATTGTACAGGTGGGAATAGGTGTTAAACCGGACGAACAGGTAAATGCAGATAAGCGCAATCAAAACGCACACCATCAGTTCACCCAGAAAATCTGCCACCAGCATGGTTTTCAGAGAGAAAGTACTGATCGCGGCTTTGATAAGATATAGAATGATGCAGGCTGCGATGGCCAGAAGCAGGTAAGTTTTCTTATTCGTTACAATAATCCAACTTTCTTTTTTCTTCATAAATATCCCCTCCATCCATAAAACATTTTGAAGCTTAAAAATCTGTTATTTAGAGAACAAAATATCTCACAATAAGAGCGACAATTCCAAGTACTACAACCGTATCCATCAGCCAATTCCGCTTATCTTTACAAAACAGGATCCCTGCAAGGCCGAAAACCGTCATGCAGGTACCGATTCCGGCGTCAATCCAGACGCCTTTGGAGATGGCTAAAAGCGTCCACAGCGCAGACATGAAAGTATAAAGAATCGTGATAAAATTTCCGGTTCTGATTTCGTCTTTCAGCATAAGCAAATTTCTCCTTTATTTCATTTGGTTAAAATATTCCAGATAATCTGGATCAGATTCAGCACGATATAGAGCTCCAGACACGGATAGTATTTTTAATTACAACGAAACCAGTCGCTTCGCCCTCTCATACTCATTTTTCTGTACATAAATTTTATATTCGTAAGTACAGCTCTGGTCGACGCCAAAGCTTCCGGTTTTTCGGGCTTCTCCACCTAAAGGGCCTGAACCCTGAAGATTTCTTGTGTGGATTCGATAATCAATTCCATGAAGGGAAAGCGTCTCCCGAACCTCTGCCTGACGGTTCATGTCAAGGGTGAGCAGCAGCTCTTTTTGAGTCAGTATATTCCACATAGGCTCTTTCTCTCCGTCAAATTAGATATTTCCTTGGATAACTTTTACCATTTACATATGATTTTCCAAAATAAGCCGAACCACATTCGTCACAATATAGATGCCAAAACAGGTCAGACTCTTTTTATAGCTTTTTGTTTTTCTTCCCTTGAAATAAAACACAACGCCTAATACAAAAAATACGCACACTGCAACGACTAATATTCTGTAAAGAAAAACTGTAAATTCCATCTTACTTTCCTCCCGATAATCAGACAACTCCTTGTCATCCATATCTTATTTTACCCACTGTATTTGTAATTTCATGATACTTGACCCATCTGAAATTGTCAATTATATTTCGCTTTTCATAATTGTTTTCTGTACATTCCACCATTTTTGTGCCGCTTTCATTAAGCAGCTTCCACAATTCAAGGCGGATTTCTATTCTTATCCTTGCTTTTCCAACCGGATAAGCCTATACTGACATAGGTATCTGTTTTACAAAAGAGAGGGGCTTTATCATGTCTGAAACCATAGAGAAAAAATCCTCCGGGCAGCACGGGATGCTGATGACCGAAGGCAGTATTCTTAAAAATATATTCTTATTTTCCATTCCGCTGATTCTGGGTAATCTGCTACAGCAAACTTACAATGCGGTGGACTCGATTATCGTGGGAAACTGTGTGGGAAGCAATGCGCTGGCCGCGGTTGGCGCGGGAGCGTCGCTGATCTATCTTTTGATTGCGTTCAGCCAGGGAGCCTCTGTGGGCGCGGGCATTATCATTTCTCAATATCTTGGGGCGCGGGATTCGGAGCATGTGCGGACTGCCGTTCATACAGCTGTCACAGTGGCCCTGATCCTAGGAGCGCTTCTGACCATCGGCGGGCTTCGATTCACCAGACCGCTTCTGATCTGGATGAATACGCCGGAGGAGGTGCTGGAGGACGCCGTGCTTTATCTGCGGATTTATTCCGGCGGCATGGTTTTTAATGTTCTTTACAATATGATGGCCGGTATTCTGAACGCCGCCGGCAATTCCAGGCGTTCGCTCCTCTATCTGGCTGCCGCGGCTTTCACGAACATTTTCATGGATGTACTTCTGATTGCGGTTTTGAAAATGGGCGTGGCAGGCGCGGCTATCGCTACGGATATGAGCCAGGCGGCGTCCTGTATTCTGGCTTTTCTGTTCCTGCTTCGCGTTCCGGCGGATTATCAGGTACATATTCCGGAGCTTCGCCTGAATGGCTTCATGGCTTTACAGATTTTGCGGGTGGGTCTTCCCACGGGTATCCAGAATATGGTCATTTCTCTGTCCAATATTCTGGTACAGGCTGCCGTCAACGGATACGGAACGGCTGCGATGGCCGGTTTCGGCGCTTACTTAAAGATCGACGGCTTCAATATCCTTCCGGTTTTGAGCTTTAGTATGGCGATCACAACCTTCGTGGGGCAGAATTACGGCGCCGGAAATCTGAAGCGCGTAAAAAAGGGCATGTGGGTGACCCTTGGCATGTGTATTGTATACACGGTCGTTACCGGCGCGCTGCTGTTGTTCTTCTCGCGCCCGGCTCTCAGCCTTTTCACCAAGGATTCCACGGTCATCGACTTCGGGCAAATCGCCATGCGGTATTTCTGCCCCTTTTATTGGCTGCTTGCCATTCTTCACGCGCTGGCGGGTACCGTCCGTGGAACCGGCAAAACGGTGCCGCCCATGGTGGTTCTGCTTCTGTCCCTCTGTCTGTTCCGTATCCTCTGGATCCGGCTTATTCTGCCTGGCTTCCATGGGATCGAAGGCGTCTACATCCTGTACCCGTTTTCCTGGGCGCTGGGTATGGTGCTGATGATTCTGTATACCTGGAAGGGAAAATGGATGAGTGCATAAAAGAAGCGGGGCGTTGCAGTTCGTCTGCAACGCCCCGAATGTTACTGTTTTATTTCCTTAACGCCCGCGCTTCCGGATCAGGAGGATCGTAAGCGTGATCCCGATCCCCAGCAGAGAAGCACCTGCCAGACAGATGGCCACGACCGTACTTGCACCGATGGCAGGCGGCGTGCTTTCTGTATTTTCCGACTCGGAATTGTCCTGATCGTCCCGGACACGTCCGGCATTGATGGTGGTACCATCGGCCAGAGTGAGGATCAGGTCGCCCTCCTCATTGATCTGCGCGCCGTCGATTCCGGCAACAACCGTGCCGTCCTCGCCGTCGATAAACCAGTTCCCGTTCTCGCCGATCTCCGGGGTGTTGCCGACAGCCTTGACCTCGGTATCCACATCCCCGACCCAACACGGAAATCAGCGGTTTTCTTCCAGTGCGTTTTCATATGGTGTCTGGCGGGGCTGCACCGGCTGATTGGGAACAACTATCGGTTCAGCATTTCAGGTAAGGCCAGAGAGAACATGGAGACGGTCAAACGTAGCAGCAACAATGTGATCGAGTTTCTGCAATCTGAGGGCTACATCCGTTTCAAGGCTGACAGCGAAGCCAGCTCGAAGGCGATCTATGAAGCCTACACAAGATGGTGCGACGATAACGCACAGAAGCCTATGTGGGGATATGTTTGCGAACCTGACCATGAATGTCAAATCAACGCTGATGGTGATTCGTTGTAGACACCCGTCAAATTGTCGGGACAGCATCTCTGTAAATCCTGCACTTTGCGGGATGCTGTTTTCTGAAATATTTTGTAT
>NZ_JBOKYU010000074.1:0-5216 GCF_051972735.1 Laedolimicola sp.
CTCCCCGGTTTTCCCGGCGCACACCGCCTTCCATCATAGCCCGGTTGGCTGCTACAGTCGTGAGACGTTCATCCCACATCACAACAGGCAGACCCGTTCTCTTTTCCAGCATTTCTTTAAATGCGAGAGACTTCTCGGCCCGCTCACCCATGGTATTATTCATATTTTTCGGAAGTCCCAGCACGAAGCTCTCGGCCCGGTACTCCTTCGCCAGCTCTTCTATTCTGGCAAGCGTCTGGCGAAGCTTGTTCTCGGATTTTCTCCGGACAATCTCCACTGGCTGGGCCGTAATACCCAGCGGATCGCTGACTGCGACGCCTACTGTCTTGGAACCAAAGTCCAGTCCCAGAATTCTCATATACAACTCCTTGCTACAGCTTTGCCTCGATATAAACTTTCAGAAGTTCTTCCACCAGCTCGTCGCGCTCCACCTTCATAATCAGGCTGCGGGCGTTGTTATGACTGGTAATATAGGTCGGATCTCCGGACATAATATAACCCACGATCTGATTCACCGGATTATATCCCTTTTCCGTCATCGCCTGATATACCTGGTTCAGGATATCCCCTACCCGGTTTTCAGATTCCGGCAATACTTTGAAATTCTGTGTGCTATCTATTTTGCTCATTTTCATCACGCTCCTGACACCACTACAAACTATTGTACTCTATCTTTTGCAAAAATACAAGTCCTAGATCCGATTTAACGGCTTCGCAGCGCACAAACGTTCTTCTATAGTATCTCCAATTACAGCCGTAATAATCTGATTCGTCAGATCTTCATCGGAAATAACCGCTGCGCGAATGTATTCTTTTGTATGGCCCACCTGATATTCTACACCATCTATCACCATATTTTCCTCAATCAGAATCTCCACCTGCTGACCACGGAGTTCCTCCATATACTGTCTGGAATGCGCTGCATCCAGGGCCAGCAGCACATGGCTGCGCTCGGTCTTTATCTGCTCGGGAACCTGATGCTCCATAACAGCCGCACGGGTTCCCTTTCTTCTGGAATATTTGAAAATATGGGTCTCAAATAAATGAATCCGCTTCAGGAATTCCACCGTCTCCGCAAATTCCTCTTCTGTCTCGCCAGGGAATCCCACGATGACGTCCGTGGTCAGGGCCGGATGGGCGAATTTTTCCCGGAGAAGTTCGCAGCTCTTTGCGTATTCTTCCGCGGTATAGCGACGGTTCATCCGCTTCAGGGTGGCGTCGCAGCCGCTCTGCAGGGACAGGTGGAAATGAGGACAGAACTTCGGCATCTTTGCCAGCATTTCCGCAAATTCTTCTGTGATAATCCGGGGTTCCAGGGAGCCCAGACGAATGCGGTCGATACCTTCTATCCCATCCACTGCCTGAATCAGGGTCAGGAGATTTTCTCCTTCCAAATCCACACCGTAGGAGCTTAAATGAATACCGGTCAGCACTACCTCACGATAGCCCGCCGCTGCCAGCTCCCGGATTTCCGCGCAGACGTCAGCGCTCTCCCGGCTGCGGACCCGGCCTCTGGCGTAGGGAATCACACAATAGCTGCAGAACTGATTACAGCCATCCTGTACCTTCACATAAGCTCTGGTATGCTCTGCGGTTTTCGTGACCGTCATATTTTCATATTCCTTTGTGTGGTTGATATCAATAACCGTTTCCTCGTCCACGCCCTCTTCGTAAGCTTTCAGGATCGCCAGCAAATCTTTTTTCCTGTTATTTCCAATCAGTAAATCTACCGCAGCATCCTCACGCAGCTCAGCCTCTGCTGTCTGTACATAGCAGCCCACCGCTACCACCAGGGCCTCCGGATTCTGTTTCTTCGCCCGGTGCAGCATCTGACGGGACTTCCGATCCGCGATATTTGTTACCGAGCAGGTATTGACAATATAGATATCTGCTTTCTCCTCAAAGGGTACAATCTCATAGCCTGCCTGTTCCAGCATCTGCTGCATGCCCTCTGTCTCATATGCGTTTACCTTGCAGCCCAGGTTATGAAGCGCTACTTTTTTCATTTTCCAACCTCTTTCCAAAAATATGTGATTTCCCATTGACTTTTCCTGCACCCGGTATTAAGATCGTAGCTATAGTAAGCGATTATCAGGAGGGTATTGTCATGAAAACAGTCAAAATTTGTCTGAATTCTATCGAGAAAGTGAAATCCTTTGTAAATGATATTACAAAGTTTGATGTAGATTTCGATCTGGTATCCGGACGCTACGTCATCGACGCAAAGTCCATTATGGGTATCTTCAGCCTGGATCTGTCCAAGCCGATTGACTTAAGCATCCACGCGGACGAGGAACTGGATTCCATTCTGAATGTTCTGAAACCGTACATCGTGGAAGAATAATTCACAAAGATTTTCACTCTACATAAAAATCAGCCCGGCGTCGCCGGGCTGATTCTTTTTACTTCCCTTTTCGCAACTTCTTTCAGTATACAGAGTTGCGGAGGATTTTTCAAGGTCTATTCTTCTTTCCTTACTTTCCGCAGTATTTCCTCCGCTGACACCCCGTAGAGCTCCGCGATGGCGATGAGATTCGCGGTGCTGGGATCGGACGCGCCGCTCTCCCATTTGGAAACGGCCTGGCGGCTGACACCCAGGGCCTCGGCTACGAATTCCTGCGTCATTTTGCACGCAGCCCGATGGGCTTTCAGGATCTCGCCCAGAGTACGAGCAGTCTCTGCCTTTTCTTTGCGGATGGGCTCTGCTTTCAGGTATTTCCGCAGGGTTTTTACCAGCAGGACAAAAAGGTAAATCAGTCCACCGACGATCAGCGCGAAAATGAGCAGATTGATGAAAGTGACTATAGTTCCGATTAGCATAAGATGGAATCCTCCTGTTCTGTCTTTGATACCGGAATCATAGCAGATACGGGCAGTTGCCTCCACCAACTATCGCGCAACCGACAGTTTTTTTACGACTGCTTCAAACTCGTAAAATAAATCAATATAAGTTTCCACAATCGTGCCGCAGTGTTCCTTCACAATTTCGCAGTCATAATCATGCGTCAGCTCATTTCTCACCTTCAGCATTTCCATCCAGGCGTCATCGGAAATCAAATTTGCCTTGAAAGCCTCCCGAAGCACCTCCCGCGGCGATCCTGCCACAAAACCGGTAATCGCATAGTGCTGCACCAGGATATCCTTCATGACCTTCCATGCCAAATCAAAGGTAATACTGAATTTGGCGCTAGTACCGCTTAACACAAAAGAATCGGAAAGATCCCTCTGTTTTGCCTCCGCCAGCGCATCCAGGGAATTGCAGAATGATGTGAAACGTCTTTTAAATTTCTCGTCCATATTGCCTGATATCCTCCAATAACAACTGATTTTTACAGGTATCCAGATTCAACAAATCAACACTGTAAAGGGTCGGCAACTCCTCTATTCTTTCTGCCAACAGTTCAAAATTCTTCACTCCTGACACTGCGATATCAATGTCGCTTCTCTCCCGCGCCGTATGCTTTGCCCTGGATCCATATAAAATCACTCTTTGGGCATGAAAGCTTCTGCAAAGCTTTGCTGCTTCCTGTATTACTTCTTCTGCGGTCATCTGCGACACCCTCTTTCTGTCATTGCCACTTTTAGCCGTGCAGCCCGTTAGTCTGGCGGATCATATCCTCCACCACAATATCGAAAATTTCTCCTATGGAATTGCAATATTCCAGAATTTTCCAGGGCTCATTGGTATGGAAATGAATCTTCACCAGATCCTCGTCTCCCGCCGCAATCAGGCTGTTGCCCTCAAAATGCTCGGTGATGTAATCGGAAATTTCATCCTCGTCCAGGTCCTGATCCCTGCGCTCAATCAGAAGCTGGGTATCATAACGGTATGCGAACTGATCGTCTTCAGCGTCAATTGAATTTACTCCCATGTGGTTAATCTCCTTTGTTTTCCTGATAATAATCAATATTGTCCCAGCCGGCTCGTATGGTTTCTTTATACTCTTTAACCTACCACAATCAGCTCTGCCGTCTCGATGGCCTTGTCTACCATCTCGTCGATCTGCTCCATCAGCTTCTGCTCGGAGCGCTTGATCACATTGATGTTCGGCTTGGTTACCGGGTGCTTGGCAACAAATATCGTACAGCAGTCCTCAAAGGGCTGAATCGACGTCTCATAAGTATCGATCTGCTTGGAAATCGTTACGATATCTTCCTTATCGTACGCAATCAGCGGACGGAATACCGGCATGGTGCAGACCTCGTTGGTGGCTGCCAGGCTATGTACGGTCTGGCTGGCTACCTGGCCGATACTCTCGCCGGTAATCAGGCCGAGAGACCCTGTCTTCTCCGCGATCCGCTCTGCGATCCGCATCATATAACGGCGCATGATAATCGTCAGCTCGTCGTGGGGACATTTCTCATAGATATATAACTGAATCTCCGTAAAGTTTACCACATACAGGTAAATGGGGCCGGTATAACGGGCCACCTTCGCCGCCAGATCTACCACCTTCTGCTTCGCGCGCTCGCTGGTGTAGGGCGGCGCATGGAAGTATACCGCGTCAATCTTGACGCCGCGCTTGGCTACCATGTAGCCTGCCACCGGGCTGTCAATACCGCCGGATAAAAGCAGCATGGATTTTCCGTTGGTGCCGATGGGCATACCGCCCGGCCCCGGAATAATATCAGAATACAGATAAATGTGCTCCCGCACTTCCACATGAATCATCAGCTCCGGCTCATGCACATCTACGCGCATACCCGGAAACGCATCCAGAATCCGGCCTCCCAGCTCCGCGTTCATCTCCATGGAAGCCTTCGGGTAAGTCTTGCGGGCACGGCGGGCCTGTACCTTGAAGGTTTTCTCACAATTCTCACCGTAGCGGGCCTTTAAGTAAGCCACCACATCATCGCCCAGCTTTTCAAAGCCTTCGTCCTCCAGAATCACCACCGGGCAGATGCCTACGATACCGAATACCCGGCGCATGGCTGCCACCGCATCATCATAGTCATATTCCCCCTCGGTGTGGACATAGATACGTCCCTGATCCTTGGTTACTTTAAACGTGCCCTCCACATGCTTCAGGGCATGGCGGATCTGCGCTACCAGCGCGTCCTCAAAGAGATAGCGGTTCTTTCCCTTGATCCCGATTTCTCCGTATTTTATCAAAAAGGCATGAAACAACATATGGTTCTCCTTTTCTGTCTTCTGGTAAACCGGCGCAGCATGGGCAAAAGCTCCCTAAGCGTCTCCAGCGTAATATCCAGTTCGT
>NZ_JBOKYU010000075.1:0-5086 GCF_051972735.1 Laedolimicola sp.
CAGGTTCTCAAACAGATAGTGTTTTCCACCCACAGGCTTCTTCTCCAGTGTCTCTCTGAGTTCGCTGCCGGTTACCTCCACCAGCTCCCGCAGTCCCGCAGCCGAAAGCCTTGATGCCCCCTGACCCATGATAATCACCTGTTCCAGGCCGTCGGAAGTAGCCACTGTCACCTGATACTTTCGACCCAGTTCATGGACTGTCTTCTCAATGTATTGATCCGCTGTCTCGGCTTCTTTTGTATACACCACATGAATGTTGTGATATTTAAAGATTTCTCTGGTTCCGCCTTCCACGCGATAAGCGTCAAAGACCAGAATCAGGGTACAACCCAGTGCGCCCTGCAGATTGGACAAAATATCCATCAGCTTTCCACGGGCAGACTCCAGATTGATTTCTGACAGTGCTTTCAGATCTTCCCATGCAAAAATAATATTATAACCATCCACCAGAAGATATTCTTTTTCCTTTTTACGGAACTTAATTTCCCGCTTTTCTGTATCCTCCGATTCCTTTCGGAAGCTGCGCTCCACCCGGCCCACACCCTGACGGTCGCGCCGGATCGGCCCGTAAGTCCGCTCAAAAATCTCATCCAGCTCCTTCGGATCCACGGCTCCCAGAGACGACTGACTGCGTCTCGCCGTCTCCAGTCCCGCTTCTTTCGGCTCCTTTTTCGGACGCAGCACGCTGTCCAGATGCATATAGGAAAAAACCTGATTCCATGGTACGTAAAAGCCTGCTCCATGGGCACAGAACACGGAGCCTGTCGGGTTCAGTATGTCCGCCTCTGAATCATACCCCGCTGCCGCAATCACCGCTTCCCCATTGCCGCAGGGACCGTAGCCCTTCAGGGTACAGGACAGGTGTCCCAGACCTCTCGTATAGGCAGTCACCTCTGCAGCATAGCCCTGCATCTGTGATACGGGCGCAGAACCGCTTAACACCATCTGGCCATTCTCATTCTCCGGCTCGGAAAATGTACCGGACATCTTCTGAATATCCGTCATGGCCCGTCCCAGCTTATCCGCCGGAACTGTAAGACGGAACTCATAGAAAGGCTCCAAAAGCACGCTTTTCGCCTGCTTCAGCCCCTGCCGTACCGCCCGATAGGTGGCCTGCCGAAAATCACCGCCCTCTGTATGCTTGGCGTGGGCTCTGCCTGCCGCCAGCGTAATCTTCATATCCGTAATCTCCGCCCCGGTCAACACGCCCGGATGACTCCGTTCCGTCAGATGAGTCAGAATCAGCCTCTGCCAGTTCCGATCCAGCTCGTCCTCGCTGCAGCTGCTTGCAAAAGTCAGACCGCTTCCCGGCTCGCCGGGCTCCAGGATCAAATGTACCTCCGCATAATGGCGCAAGGGTTCGAAATGACCCACTCCCTCCACTACATTTTCGATGGTTTCCTTGTATACAATACTGCCTGCCCCAAACTCCACCGGAACGCCAAAGCGCTCCTGCATCAGGCTTTTTAAGATCTCAATCTGTACTTCGCCCATCACGCGCACATGAATCTCGGAAAGCTCCTCTCTCCAGACCACATGCAGCTCCGGAAGCTCCTCCTCCAAACGGCGAAGCTTCTGAAGAAGTTCATGCAGATTGCAGTCCTTCGGAGGCAGTAACTGGTAAGTTAATACCGGTTCCAGGGATGGAGCCGGGCCCTTTTCTTCCATTCCCAGTCCTTCGCCCGCCCAGGTGCGGGAAAGTCCTGTCACTGCGCAGATCGTGCCAGCCGACGCCTCCTGAACGTTCTCAAAGCTGCTGCCGGAATAGAGACGAATCTGATCCGCCTTTTCCTCCCAGGCTTCTCCATCTGTCTCGCCCTGGATAAGCTGTTTTACCTTCAATGAACCGCCCGTCACCTTCAGATAGCTTAAGCGGCTGCCCTGTTCATCCCGGCCAATCTTGTATACACGAGCGCCGAATTCCGTCGGATAGATATGTCGCTCCATATAACGCGCCATGGCGCCCAGGAATTCCTGCACGCCTTCATCTTTCAGAGCGGATCCAAAATAACAGGGATAAATCTTACGCTCCCTGATCTTATGAGCGATACTCTCTGTGCTCAACGTTCCCTGTTCCAGGAACTGTTCCAGCAGCGCCTCATCGCAGACCGCCGCGTCCTCACAGATATCCGCCTCTGCCCGATCTGCCGTAAAATCCACACAGCGTCCATCCAAAGCGCCCTTTAATTCTGTCAGAAGCGCCATACGGTCCGTTCCTGGCTGATCCATTTTATTCACAAATAAGAAAACCGGGATCCGGTACTTCTTCAAAAGCTTCCACAGTGTCCGCACATGAGCCTGCACACCATCTGCACCATTGATCACCAGAATCGCATAGTCCAGCACCCAAAGAGTGCGCTCCATCTCTGCAGAGAAGTCCACATGTCCCGGTGTATCTAAAAGCGCTGCTTTCCAGTCCCCCAGCTGAAGCTGGGCCTGGCTTGCAAAGATCGTAATGCCTCTGGCCCGCTCCAGACTGTGTGTATCCATATGGGCGTCGCCATGATCTACGCGGCCTGCCTTTCGGATGGCACCGCACCGATAGAGCATGGCTTCCGCCAATGTTGTCTTTCCCGCGTCCACATGGGCCAGGATTCCGATTGTCGTTCTCTTTTCCATAAATTCAAACCTCGGATTCCATTCTAACACAAAATGTGTGTTCGGGGAAGAACTTATTTTCCAACCGGCTGTATTCTTATCTCACCAGCGCTCTCGTTTTTCTCAGCTTTACACAGTAATGCGAGTATGTAAACTGCATCAGCAGCCAGATAACAGATACTACTACCACCGCAAACATACCTGTATCAAAATACAAATTCGCTACCATCGTTCCCACAAGCAGAACCGGGACTGTCCGGTTCACTGTCATATAGGCCTTATAAGCACTCCGGTATATGATCTCTTTCTCCGCTTCATCACAGCTCTCCAGCCACTGCTCCTGGAACTTCAGTGAAGACGGTTCGCCCTTTTTCTCCGGATGGGTTTTCTGAAGCAGCTTCACATAGCGAATCTGCCAGAAATACTCATAGATAAAGCAGGCGATAAACACGATGCAAGCTGCCAGGAAACAAAATGCATGGCCGTCGCTTGTGATATACTTCATAGAGTAGCCAAAGGTCAAAACCAGAATACTGAGCACCTGGGATACCACACTTACATTCATTCCAAAGGCCCCTTCTTTTTCTTCCTCATATTCCAGCCGATCGCATTCTTCATCCTCCGCTGTCTGCTGCTTTTCACAGGTCGCTTTCAGCCTCCGGTAACTGGTCTCCCCCAGAATCACAGATGCTGCAAAAATGATTCCCAGAAGCGGCGTCATCACACTTTGAATCAACGCAGTGATTCC
Source organism: Laedolimicola sp. (assembly GCF_051972735.1). NCBI lineage: Bacteria > Bacillati > Bacillota > Clostridia > Lachnospirales > Lachnospiraceae > Laedolimicola > Laedolimicola sp. The sequence goes on from NZ_JBOKYU010000075.1 coordinate 3,347, forward strand.
TGCCATATCAATTCCAATTCCAGATGCTTTGGTTGCCTCATAAAGTCCACCGGAAATACCTCCCGCCACGCCTCCTATCGCTGCGGCAACTGCGATAATTTTCAGACTTCTTTTATAACTGTTGACTTTTTTCTCTTTCATCTTCCCCATCCTCCTCATACCGGAAAATATCCTCTACCTGTACCTCGCAAATCATTGCCAGCTTCAAAGCCAGTGTCACCGACGGCGAGTAATCGCCCCGTTCAATCAGACTGATTGTCTGCCGGGATACGCCCGCCTTCTTCCCCAGCTCCGTCTGATTCATATTCAGCCGGGAGCGGTATTCCTTTAAACGATTTAATAACGGCATAATGTTCAGTTCTCCTTTGTGTTTGACAACTTTTCTTGTCATTGTTATCATAGCATTGACAAGGATAGTTGTCAAGATGTTTTGACAAGTCTTTTTGTCATTTAAATTTGGTGATATGTCGTTGTCAGTTAAACAAAAAACATCGATCTTTTTTGGCAAGATCGATGTTTTCGTTTTACATTCTTTTTACAGCGTCTTCGTCGTCCACTTACTCATATCCCACACTTCCCCGACCACATCCTGATAAAATTCCGGCTCGTGGCAGATGAGCAGGATACTTCCCTTGTACTCCTTCAATGCCCGTTTCAATTCGTCCTTGGCATCCACGTCCAGGTGGTTGGTGGGCTCGTCCAGGAGGAGGAAGTTGGTGTCGCGGTTGATGAGCTTGCAGAGGCGGACCTTGGCCTGCTCGCCGCCGCTTAAGACGCGGACCTGGCTTTCGATGTGCTTGGTGGTCAGACCGCATTTGGCCAGGGCTGCGCGGATTTCCTGCTGGTTGTAGGAAGGAAATTCATTCCAGATTTCGTCGATGCAGGTGGTCTTATTATCACCCTTTACTTCCTGTTCGAAGTAGCCAAGCTGCAGATTTTCACCCAGCTCGCAGCTGCCGGACAGGGACGGAATCAGACCCAGGATGCTCTTCAAAAGCGTGGTTTTACCGATACCGTTGGTTCCCACCAGCGCAATTTTCTGACCGCGCTCCATGCTGAAATTAAGCGGCTTGGACAGGGGTTCTGTGTAGCCAATCACCAGATCTTTTGTCTCAAAAAGCATTTTTCCGGGCGTGCGGCCATAGCGGAAATCAAATTCCGGCTTTGGCTTTTCGGCAGCCAGCTCAATAACGTCCATTTTGTCCAGCTTTTTCTGGCGGGACATGGCCATATTTCGGGTAGAAACACGGGCCTTGTTGCGGGCCACGAAGTCCTTCAGCTCGCTGATTTCCTGCTGCTGACGGCGGTAAGCAGCCTCTAACTGAGCCTTTTTCACCGCATAGACCTCCTGGAAATGGTCGTAATCGCCCACATAGCGGTTCAGCTCCTGATTCTCCATATGGTAAATGATATTGACCACCTCGTTCATAAAAGGCACGTCATGGGAAATCAGAATAAACGCATTTTCATAATCCAGAAGATAGCGCTTCAGCCAGCCGATATGCTCCTCATCCAGGTAGTTGGTCGGCTCGTCCAGAAGCAGAATATCCGGCTTCTCCAGCAGCAGTTTGGCCAACAGCACCTTCGTTCTCTGTCCGCCGCTCAAATCCGTCACATCCCGGTCAAGCCCCAAATCTAGAAGCCCCAGCGCCCGTGCTACCTCTTCCACCTTCGCGTCAATGGTGTAAAAATCGTGCAGAGTCAGCTCGTCCTGAATGGTTCCCAGCTCCTCCATCAGGG
>NZ_JBOKYU010000076.1:0-4988 GCF_051972735.1 Laedolimicola sp.
GATAATAGCAGATACCTTCGGGATAAAGCTTACGATAATAGCGAATACGGCTGCGATCCGGATGACGCGCGGGTCATGGACACGGCTTAACTCCAATACGCCGGTGTTCTCGCCGTAAGTGGTGTTCGCAGGTCCGCCCAGGAAACCAGCCATGGAGGTAGCCAGACCGTCGCCCAGCAGGGTTCTGTGAAGACCCGGATTTGCGATGAAGTTCTCTCCTACGGTAGCGGAAATCGCGGACATATCGCCCACGTGCTCCATCATGGTAGCGATGGCGATGGGCGCCATAACCAGAATGGCGGTTACGTCAAATTTGCAGATCTGAAGAGGCGGAACTCCTACCCAGCCGGAAGTAGCGATGGCTGAGAAGTTCAGGATAGCAGAGCCGTCCGGATTGGTCATGCCTGCCATGGTCATCAGAAGAGCGACCACATAGGAAATCATAACGCCCATCAGGATGGGGATAATCTTGAACATTCCCTTGCCCCAGATATTGAATACGATGATGACAGCCAGAGCAACCAGTGCCAGGAACCAGTTGGTGGAAGCATTGTTGATGGCAGATCCTGCCAAGCTCAGTCCGATACAGATGATAACCGGTCCGGTCACAACCGGCGGGAGGAAACGCATCACGCGCTTTACGCCTACCAGGCGGATAATCAGGGCCAGTACCAGATACAGAAGACCTGCCACTACGACACCGCCGCAGGCATAAGCCGCTTTGTCATTGACGCTCATGGTGGCGTACATGCCGGTATCCAGATGTGCTACAGTAGAAAATCCACTCAAGAAAGCGAATGAGGATCCCAGGAATGCCGGAACCTTAAACTTGGTGCAGACATGGAACAGCAGGGTTCCAAAGCCCGCGCAGAACAGTGTTACAGCTACGGTCAGTCCTCTTGTCGGTCCCTCTCCGCAGGCATCCACGAAATAGCTGTTGACCAGAATCGGAACCAGAATCGTAGCTCCGAACATGGCGAACATGTGCTGCAGACCCAGAATCAGCATTTTGGGTACGCCCAGTTTTCTGGCATCACGAATTACTCCATTTGATTCATTCATAACGTTCTCCTTCGTTTGATAAAATATACTTGTTTATAGTAGCTTAATCTTATTTATTATAGTGACATTTGTCCTCTATTACAAGAACTTTTTCACCGAACCGCTGAATTTTTCGTCTCCCGGGTAATATAGAAAAAAGTCAGCACAAAAATAATCCCTTTTGCAATGGATGTGGAGGAGAACGCCCACCAGATGCCGGTCAGGCCCATGCATCCGCCCAAAAGAATGGCCAGCGGAATCCGGGCGCTGGTGAAGGTGATGCTGATGACACTGCACAGGCGGGTCCGTCCGAGGCCCGATAAAGCGCCCACTGTCATCAGCTCTTCGCACATGAAGCCCTCGCAGAAGCCGATGATAATCAGATAACCGACTGCAATGGAAATGGCTTCCGGCTCATAGAAAAAGATTTTCGCAATGGGCCCGGGCAGTAAAACAAAGGCCAATGTGATCAAAAATCCCCAGACTCCCACAGTCCAAAGTGAAGCCCGGTAGCCTTTTTTTACCCGGTCCATTTTTCCCGCTCCATAATTCTGGCCGATAAAGGCATTCAGAGCCGCCGCGAAGCCATCTGCCGTATTCCAGGAGACGGATTCAATCTGACCGCCCACCCGCTGTACCGCCACCGCTGCTGCGCCGTAAGCGGACACCATCCGGGTCAGCACCATGGAAATGGCGCAGTAAGCCATGCCCTGCAGGGCTGTGGGAATACCGATTTTACAGATGCCCTTCAGATATTTCGACGGGATCTTCGCATAGAGGTGAATGCCCTTCAGCACATTTTCATTTTTCCGGAACACCACGCCCAGCACCATGATTCCCATTACGATAAACTGTGCCGTCACGGTAGCAATGGCAGCCCCGACCGCTCCCAGCTTCGGAAACGGACCAAGTCCCAGAATCAGCACCGGATCCAGAATCATATTGATCGCCAGACCGATGAGGTTCGCCACAAAAGGCGTCTTGGAATCGCCCTGGGCTGTATACAATCCGGTCAGTGTCAGTGTCAGAAATGAAAATACCAGCAGACCGCAGGCCACCCGTGTGTAGGAAAAGGCCGCATCCAGCGCTTCCGGATCCGTCAGCTTGAAAAAGCCTACCAGCGGATGCAGAAATATCACACACATGGCTGAAAAAGCCAGTCCCGTCAAAAGTGACAGCTGCACTGCTGCCTGGGCGTAGCCATGGGCTTCTTCCCAATCGCCCCGGCCAATATACTGGGCCACCTGCACCTGACCGCCCATACGGGACATAGATGCCAATCCTTGCGAAAGCCAGATATACATACCGCCCACTCCGACGCCTGCCACAGCCTTAGAGCCCAGCTGTCCTATCCAGGCCATATCCGTAATATTATACAAAGTCCCAAGGAAAGACGAAGCCATGATGGGAATCGCAAGCTTCGTCAATGTTTTCAAAATTGGACCCTTCGTCAAATTTCCTTCCAATGCCTCTTCCCTTTTCTCTCTTGTTACGGCAGAGCGCGCAAAATCGCCATACCCTCTGCCAGATCGCCGATTTTCCGATAATAATTCACATCCGGCTCCAGATCCCGGAAGCCCGGCTGTGGGACATAAACAGTCCGAAGTCCGGCCGCCCGGGCTGCCTTTACGCCGCTGAGCGAATCCTCAAAGGCGATAACCTCGGAAGGCTTTAAGCCCCCCCGCTTCATGGCCAGCCGATACAGATCCGGCGCCGGTTTTCCTGCCTGTACTTCATTTCCAAAAGCTGTACAGTCCAGCATCTCATAGATTCCGTGAAAACGCAGCATTTTCTCCGCCCGTTCCCGCACGGAACCGCTGGCCACACCTACTGTCATACCCTTTTCTTTCGCCAGTGTCACGATTTCCTTTGCGTAAGGCATCAGGGGCATACGGCCATCCTCCAGCGCCCCGGCCAGATATCCGTCGCGGATCGCGCGCAGCTCCGATGTAAGACGCGCTTCTCCGGTCACGCTCTCAATCGCACGATCCAGATCCTTTCCGCCGATGCCGTTCCAACTGTCCAGTGTCTCATCCGAAATGGGAATCCCCATCTTATGAAAGGCCATCTTCCAGCACTGGGCATAAAGACGCTCGGAATCAATCAGACAACCGTCCATGTCAAAGATAACGCCCTTGAAACGGCGTTTTCTCTTATTTTTCTCCTGCATTTCCTTTTGTTGCTCTCGATAAGTCTCGTAGAGATCCGGCCGCCGCTCTTTCGTCCGCAGAATAGATAGCTCCTGCCGCCAGCCTTCAATATTTGTGTGATTTCCGGACAACAGCACCGGCGGTACCTCTTTATCGTGCCACACCTCCGGGCGGCTGTACTGGGGATATTCCAGAAGTCCGTCCTGGAAGCTTTCAAACTCCGCGGACACTTCATTATTCAGCACCCCCGGCACCAGCCGGGAAATGGCGTCGATCATGACCATAGCCGGAAATTCCCCGCCGGTCAGCACATAATCGCCAATGGATACATAGTCTGTCACAATCTCTTCCAGCACACGCTCATCAACGCCCTCATAATGGCCGCAGAGGAAAATCACATCCTCTTCCTTCGCCAACTCCTCCGCCATGCCCTGATGGAAGGTGGTTCCCTGGGGCGTTACATAGATGGTCCGGGCTTTTTTCCCGATTTTCTCCGTCACCGAAGCCCAGGCCCGGTACACCGGCTCAGCCTGCATGACCATGCCCGCGCCGCCGCCGTAGGGGTAATCGTCCACTTTATTGTGCTTATTGTCTGCAAAGTCACGAATATTGATGGCATTCAGACCAATCGTTCCATTTTCGATGGCCCGGCCTGTGATGCTGGTCTTTAAACCATTTTCAATCATTTCCGGAAATAAAGTCAGCACATGATATCGGTTCATCAAAGCAGGCCCTCCGGGATACGCACGATCATTTTTGCAGCTTCCACGTCCACATCCAGAATGCAGGACGGAATCGCCGGAAGCAGGATCTCTTTTCCTTCGTCCGTCTCTACCACATATACGTCGTTGGCGCCGGTCTGCAGCACATCCGTCAGGGTGCCGAGACGCTTCTCCTCTTCATCGTAGACGTCCATGTCAATCAGATCCACGATGAAATTTTCATTTTCCGCAAGCGGCACCGCCTGCTCTCTATCGATTAAGAGATCTTTTCCTCTGTATTTTTCGATTTCGTTAATGTCCTGAAATTCCTGAAATTTCAGAATAACCTGATTTTTGAAAAACTTTATGCCGGTGACCTTCAGAGGCATATAGTCTTTTCCTGTGTCCAGATATACCTTTTTCAGCTTCCGGAAACGCTCCGGATCATCCGTGGTCGGGAATACCTTTACCTCGCCCTTCAGACCATGTGTGGATGAAATGACGCCTACACGCAGATACTGTTCCATTGTGTTTCCTCCCTTTTTGTCATTAATAATAGAATCCTGCAAGGCAGGATTCTCCGCCTTTTATACAATAGTTCCTATTGTATAAAAGAACAGCGGGTGTCTCCACCCGCCGTCTGTGCGGAATTCTACTGAAGAATCTCCACAACTACTTTTTTCTCTTCCTTAGATGACGCTGCCTTGACAACGCTGCGAATGGCCTTGGCGATACGACCCTGTTTGCCGATTACCTTGCCCATATCAGAAGGCGCTACGCGGAGCTCGACCAGAATGGTTTTCTCATTCTCTGTCTCCGTAACGACAACCTCATCCGGATGCTCCACCAGTGATTTTGCAATCACTTCTACTAATTCTTTCATTCGATACCTCGATTATTTCTCTACGCCTGCTGCCTTCAGGATCTTGCCTACCATCTCAGTCGGCTGAGCGCCGTTTGCAAGCCACTTCTTAGCTGCCTCAACGTCTACCTTGAAAGTACTCGGATCTGTGCTCGGATCGTAGGTACCGATCTCCTCGATAAAACGACCGTCTCTCGGGGATCTGGAATCTGCTACGATGATTCTATAGAAAGG
>NZ_JBOKYU010000077.1:0-4346 GCF_051972735.1 Laedolimicola sp.
CCTAAAGAGCCAACGCCTGCACAGGAAAAACCTATACGGGAAAATCCCGTACAGGCAAACCCAACATTGGTCACGCCTGTTCAGGAAGAACCCGCCCAATTAAATAAAGATGAATCAAGTAACTATCCATCAAGAACTGATTTATCAAGTACGGAACTATCAAATCCTATCCAATCAAATCCCCCTACCCCCGCAGGGGCAAGGATGGGAACGGATCGGATGGGAGCCAGAGAATGTTATCGTGAAGTGATTTTGGATAACATCGAGTACAGCTATCTGGTGCAGGACAGCCACATCGACCGTGAGCAGCTTGACGAGATCGTTGACCTGATCGTGGATACCGTGTGTTCTGCCCGCAAAGTCATCCGCATTGCCGGAGACGATTATCCGGCGGAGGTGGTAAAGTCCCGGTTTATGAAGTTGGACAGTTCCCATGTTCAGTATGTTATGGACTGCATGAAGGACAACACCACCTATGTCCGCAATATCAAGAAATATCTTCTGGCGGCGCTGTATAACGCCCCGACCACCATCAACAGCTACTATTCTTCCCTGGTGCAGCACGATATGTACGGGGACGGGCAAAGGGGGCGAGGCTAAATGCAGGAGGAAGTAACGCGGGGCGCCGTAACGCTCATTGTTGACGGAGCCAAGCTAAGCGAGCAGGTCTTTGAAAAGGCCGTCAAAAAGTTCCTGGAGGAAATCCAGAAAAGCCAGAAGCCCAAAATCTACCGCGGCAGGCAGAGCCTTAAACAGCTTGCCAGCCAGAACGCCGGTCTTGCCAATATCGAGATCAGTGACAAGAATATCAAGGCTTTCTCCCGTGTGGCGAAGAAATACCATGTGTACTTTGCATTGAAGAAGGACACCGTTGCAGAGCAGCCCCGTTACCTGGTCTTTTTCAAAAGCTGGGACGCGGATGCCATCACAGCGGTGTTTCAGGAGTTTGCCAGCTGGAAAATGAGCCGTGAGGAAAAGCCCTCCATCCGGGAGCGGCTGACCCAGGCGAAGGAACAGGCGGCAGAGAAAGCGGAACACCGTACCATTGACCGGGAGAAAGTAAAGGTCAAAGATCGGAGCGTGCAGAGATGAATATGAAAAAAATGTTTTTGCTGAACCTTCCGTATCTTCTGTTCGTGTATCCCTTCGATAAGCTGGCACAGGCTTTCCGGCTTGCGCCCGGCGCTGACCCGGATACCTTCATGGGCGGTATCCGCACGATGGTTCAAGAGATCGTGTCCACCTATTCCTGCATTTCCGAGGATGGCAAAAAGCTGTTTGCCCCAGAGGAGGAAGTGATCGGCACCTGCCCCCGCTGCGGCCAGCCGGTCTATGAAGGAAAGAAAAACTTTGCGTGTTCGGATCGTTCCTGCGGTTTTGTCCTCTGGAAAAATGATCGCTTCTGGACGAGCCGCAAGAAGGAGCTGACAAAGAAGATAGCAACGGACCTTCTGAAAAAGGGACGTACCAATGTCAAGGGAATGTGGTCTGAAAAGAAACAGGCTGCTTATGACGCTGCGGTGATCCTGGATGACACGGGTGGCAAATACATCAACTTTAAACTGGAATTTCCGAAAAGAAAGGAAGATGTCAATGGCAGAAAATAAGACTTTGGAACATTTACCCGAAGTGAGGGCGGCGGTGGCTGCCCTCTCCCCGGAGGACCTGGAGCTGTTGGTGGCGGTGCAGGCCTCACCCTTCAAGCTGACAGCGCCGGAGCAGTTCAAGGAGTTTGCGGCCAACATCGACTATTTCGTATTTGAGCCCAATATCCACGATCTGAATGATCTGGGGTGGCGGTGTCTGGCACAGCACATGGATATGTTGCTGCCCCCGGAACTTCTGAAAGCAATCGACCCTGTTCCTTTTGGCAAGTACGCCATGCAGGAGGAACAGGGCCATTTTACGGAACACGGATATATTTCTCTTTCCGGCGACGAGTGGAATCATGAACGCCCTGCGGAGCCGGAGAAAAAGCCTTCCATCCGGGAACGGCTGGAACAGGGCAAGAAGGAATGTGCGGAGAAAAACAAGGCGCAGCCCCACAAGAAAAAGTCTGCGCCGGAACTGTAAGGAGGTGCTGATATGCCATATTACGATCACAACAAGGATTATCCCTTTGCCGCCTTTATCACCAATCTTGGGAAGTACAATGAGGGCGAGCTTGTGGGCGAGTGGGTGAAGTTTCCCACCACCGCCGAGGAACTGAAAGAAGTGTTTAAGCGGATCGGGATCGGCCAGAAGGATGACTTCGGCCAACCCTATGAGGAATGGTTCATCACGGACTATGACTGCTATGTGGACGGTCTTTACAGTAAGCTGGGTGAATATGAAAATCTGGACGAGCTGAATTATATGGCATCGAAGCTGGATGAAATGAGCGAAAGCGAATACACACAGTTTCAGGCCGGTATGGAAATGGGCGACCATTGCGGCAGCCTGCAGGAGATCATCAACCTCACCGAGAATCTGGATTGCTATGAGGTTTACCCCAATATCCATGACTATGACGATCTGGGCCGCTATTACATCGAAGAACTGGACGTTATGCAGGTGCCAGAGCATTTGCAGAATTACATCGACTATGAGGCCTACGGCCGGGACATTGCGTTGGAGGAAAACGGCACCTTCACGGATCAGGGCTATGTGCGTGATACGGGTGACAGTTTCCATGAGTATTACGACGGTGAGCGCGGCAGTATCCCCGACGAGTACCGGGTGATGACCTTTCAGGACGATCTTCCCGAAGAAGAAAAATCTGAATGGGCTATGGATATCGCCTTTGACATGGACGAGTTTTTCCGGCAGCGCGCAGTATGCGGCGAAACACCCGGAGGCACAGGCTGCCAAGGAGGAACTCTACGAAAGCCTGATGGCAGGGCGCATTTCTGCTTTGGATGAAAAGCTGGCGGCGCTGGGCCAGACGCAGGAGGACTATCTCCCTTCGGAGATTGAAAAATTCAAGGACGCTACGGGCTATGAAGAATTTCTTGATTTTGACCCCGCGGAGGTTAAGGCCGCTCTGGATGACCCAGAGAAGTCCCATGCGGATGAAATGCTGTCCGCTGCGGAGAAGGCTGCCTCGGAAAAGATAACTGTGCTTGTAGTGGAGCCTATGAAGGAACCCTATGTGAAGGAAATTTCCCTCGACCTTCATTCCCTGCAGGCAGAGGTTGGCGGTGATATTGGAGCGACCTATCCCTATTCTGACCCGGTAGCGTTGGTCTGTAATGATGAAGGCAAGCTCATCGGGCTTGACCTGAACCGTGGGCTGCGGGATGAAAACAGAGAAATTTATGATATTGTAGCAGGAACTTTCCTGGTGGTTGGACTTGGTGAGGAAGATTTTGCGTCCCTGTCCCCAGAACTGATCCAGAAATACACGGAACAGTTCAAAACGCCGGAACGATTTATGCAGATCAATGGCAATATCGTTGTTCTCCCTGTCCCGGCAGAGAAATAAGACCTCGCTTTTCTGCCAGACCGTTTTGAGACTGGTGAACGTGTGCAGACACCCAGGGGCAGCTTTCAGGTGACGGCTATGAGCCGGGAGCAGATGGAGACAGCCGGTTACGGCGTCCACCATATTTCCGATGATAAAAAGTATCTTATCATGGGAAACGGCACACGGGCCTTTGCCGTGGTAGCGGAGCAGCCGGAAAAGGACAATCCTCTCCGCACCGCTGAAATGACGCTGGAGGACGACTACGGCATGATCGACGGTGTTATCAACAACGGCAGACGTGGCGAAGAATTGGAAAAAGCCCAGGAGTACGCAGAGCGGACAACGCCGGAGAAGCCTTCCATCCGTGCGCGGTTGGAGAACGCAAAACGGGAGTGTGCCGAGCACAAGCCCCCAGAAGGAAAGAAGCCCGGTCGTGATGTGCCAGAGCAGAACTGCCTATGAGCCGAAGCAAGAAATGGCGGTTGGAATGGGCGTTCTTCCTGGGTGACAACGGCAGGCGGCAGTATAACCATATCTGTAAAAAATGTATTCACGGCTGCAAGCAGAGTTTCCGGGCGTGTCTGGTCGCTTGTCCGCATTACAATTCCAAACGGTCTAAAATATGTGAAGATAAGGGGGCGAAAAACGCAGAATAATTCCCTGTATTCGTATTTTCAAAGGGAGCCTTTATGATTTCTCATGTGTCGGTCTGCTTGCTGGCACATAGAGAAAATGGCTCGATTCCAAACACTTTCTGATACACAAAACGGGAGTACAGCTTTTCGGTTCATCCGATTGGCTGTACTCCCGCTTTTTCTTTTTGCTATCATCAAATTACTTTAACACGGTTCTGTTGTTTGAACAGGGGTACAAATTGTACCTCCGTTGAAAAGGAATTTCC
>NZ_JBOKYU010000078.1:0-4161 GCF_051972735.1 Laedolimicola sp.
GGATAATATATTATCTATAAATGCTAAAAATAGATAAAACTATATAATATATTATACATAAATGGATGAACATATTCAAGAAATAAAAGATGGAATGATGTTAAAAAAAGGAAGGCGGAATTTACCTGCGCAAATAGAAAAAGAGGTGTCACAAATAGCCTGTTTTGACTATTTGTAACACCTCTTCTAAGATATCGGATAGGACTACATCGAAATCCACCCAAAGGCGTTTGCCACGGAGCTGAGCAGGATAATGACTGCAAAGACCGGGCCAAGATACTGGATCATGACGCGGAAAATCTTCTTTCTCTTAAAAGACTGTTCCCCGTGGAGCACTTCTTCTTCAATTCCCTTTACGCCGATGACTCTGGACACCAGAAGGCAGGTAGCGACTGCCGCGATGGGCATCATTACAGAGTTGGTCAGGAAATCAAAGAAATCCAGAAACTGCATACCGATGATTTTCACAGCAGCCAGGGGACCGTAGCCCAGGGAGGACAGGGTTCCCAGAGCGAGCATAATGATACCGATCATGACAGTGGCCTTTTTGCGGCCCCAGCCAAGCTCGTCCTCGAAGGTGGATACCGCGCTTTCGGTCAGGGCGATGGAGCTGGTCATAGCTGCGAAGAGTACCAGCAGGAAGAACAGGACACCCACGACAGTTCCCATCCCCATGCTGTCGAAGACCCTTGGGATGGTGATGAACATCAGCGCCGGTCCGGCCTGCAGCGTATCCGGATCTCCGCCGGAGAAGGCGAATACTGCCGGAATGATCATCAGGCCCGCCATAATCGCGATGGCTGTATCGAAAATCTCCACATTTTTCGTGGACTCTTCAATCGAAACATCTTTCTTCATATAAGAGCCGAAGGTCACCAGAATACCCATGGCGATGGACAGAGAATAGAACATCTGCCCCATGGCCGCCACCACGGTCATCCAGGAAAAATTCTCCGGATTCGGTACCAGGAAATACTTCACGCCAGCCAAAGCCCCCGGTCTGGTTATGGAGTAAACGGCAATGATGACGGATAATACCACCAGAATCGGCATCATAATCTTGGATACCCGCTCAATTCCATTGCGGACGCCTGCGTAGATAATCAGCAGGGTACACAGAGAAAATACGATGAAGCAAAGCTCTGTGGAGACGCCATTGGAAATGAAGGCGGAGAAATAACCGTCCGCAGCCAGGGTATGTCCGTTTCCGATGATATATTCTACCAGATATTTGATAACCCAGCCGCCGATAACGGAATAGTAGGGCACAATCAGTACCGGAATAATCGCGTTGATCCAGCCGCCGAAGGACAGCCATTTAGACTTTCCAAAGGAATGGTAAGCGCCGACCGGGCTCTTCTTTGTCATACGTCCCAGGGCTGTCTCAGCCACGATCATAGTGTAGCCAAAGGTCAGGGCCAGAACGATATAAACCAGAAGGAAAATACCGCCGCCATATTTGGCGGCCAGGTACGGAAAGCGCCAGATATTGCCCAGGCCTACGGAAGCGCCTGCAGCAGAAAGCACGAAGCCCAGTTTTCCCGAAAAAGAGCTTCTTTTGTGGTTGTGTGAACTCATAAATCTATCCCCCTATAGTTGATTGGTCGTGTAGGGTATAGTGTACCACAGAGGGCAAAAAAAAGCAATCAAAGACCGACGCCCGCGAAAGATGGCAGTAAACGCGGGCGTCGGTCTCATGATCAGGAAATTATTATGTAAAAATGGCTATGTAAAAATCAGTCTTTCTTCAGAAGCTCCTTTCCGGAGATACCCGGCTCGGTCATCTGAACCGGATTCAGAATTTCATCAAGCTCTGCTTCCGTCAGCAGTTTCTCCTTCAGAATCAGTTCCCGGACGGAATCGCCGGACTTCATGGCTCTCTTGGCGATATCGGCGGCCTTCTGGTAGCCCACATGGGGGCAGATGGCAGTGATAATACCCACGCTGTTTTCTACCAGATAACGGCAGCGCTCCTCATTGGCAGTGATTCCAATGACGCAGTTGTCTACGAAGGTCTCTACGGCGTAAGCCAGGGTATCGATGGACTGGAACAGGCAGTAGAAGATGATCGGCTCGAAAGCGTTCAGCTCCAGCTGGCCTGCCTCAGCAGCCATGGTGATGGTCATGTCATTTCCGATGACATTGAAGGCAACCTGGTTCACTACCTCAGGAATAACCGGGTTTACCTTGCCCGGCATGATGGAAGAACCATTCTGCTTTGCCGGAAGGTTAATCTCATGGAAGCCTGCGCGGGGACCGGAGGACATGAGACGAAGGTCATTGGCAATCTTCGATAAGGTAACGGCGCAGGCCTTGATAGCGCCGGATACGGATACGAACGGGTCAAGGTTCTGGGTGGAATCAATCAGGTCGAAGGCCTGGATAAAGTCCATACCGGATACCTCAGACAGATTCGGAACGATACGCTTTAAGTAAGCTTCGTCTGCGTTGATACCGGTACCGATGGCAGTACCGCCCATGTTCAGGGAACGCATCTCGTCCATGGCGATGTCCATACGGCGGATATCACGCATAACTGCGACAGAGTATGCCTTGAATTCCTGTCCCAGACGGATGGGAACCGCGTCCTGCATCTGGGTACGTCCCATCTTGATGACATGGTCAAATTCCTCTGACTTTGCGGAAAACGCGTCGTGAAGACGAAGAAGCTCTTTCTTCAGATTCTTCAGCAGACGGAGGGAAGTCATCTTGCCTGCAGTCGGAATGACGTCGTTGGTGGACTGGCCGCAGTTTACATGGTCGTTGGGATGTACGATAGAGTAATCGCCCTTCTGGCCGCCCAGAAGCTCGATGGCGCGGTTGGCGATGACTTCATTTGCATTCATATTGATAGAGGTTCCGGCGCCGCCCTGAATCGGGTCAACGATGAAGTCCTCGTGATGCTGACCGGCCAGAATCTCGTCGCAGGCCTTCACGATGGCGTCTGCCCGCTTCTTATCCAACAGGTTAATCTCGCAGTTGGTGATGGCAGCGGCCTTCTTAATATAAGCCAGGCTGTTGATAATCTCCGGATGCATATTCAGTCCGGTGATATGGAAATTTTCTGCGGCACGCAGGGACTGGACGCCGTAGTACACGTCTTCGGGGACGTCTTTGGTACCGATGGAATCTTTTTCAACTCTATATTCTGTCTTGTCGCTCATAACAATTCTCCTTCAGTAAATAACGTAATTTTTAAACCTGATTTTTGCGCGCTTTTCAAATTTCATTGTTGAGCTTATTATAGCAACCTGCTACAATATAAGCAAATACATATATTTCTATAATCTATATAACTTTAAAATTATGTTATGGGGAGGAAAATCATGTTCCGCGGAATGGAATACGTCTATGCAGTTTATCAGGAAAAAAGTATCTCCCGGGCGGCTGAGCGCCTGTGTATTTCCCAGCCGTCCCTAAGTGCCAATATCAAAAGAATTGAAGGAAAAGTGGGATATCCGCTTTTCGATCGGAGCACCAAGCCCCTGTCCCTGACCGAATGCGGCGAGCGATACATCCGCTCCGTGGAGCAGATCATGGCCATTGAAAATGAATTCTCCGACTACGTAAACGATTGGGGCGACCTGAAAACCGGTAATCTGGTGCTGGGTGGCAGCAGCCTCTTTGCATCCTGGGTATTGCCCGGCCTCATCGGTCGATTTTCCGTCCGTTACCCTAAGGTACATGTGGAGTTGATAGAGGAGAGCACCGCCGAGCTGGCCCGCCTTCTGCAGCAGGGCCGAATTGACATGATGCTGGACAACTGCAGACTGGATCCCCGACTTTTCGATCACGCCGTCTATCGAGAAGAAACTCTGTTTCTGGCCGTACCCCGTAAGTTCCCGGCCATCCGGGGAGCCAGCCCCTACATGGTTTCCCGGGAAATGATCGTGACCGGTGGCTGGAAAGACGAGTCCGTCAAATCCGTCCCTCTGAAGCTCTTTGCCCAGGAACCCTTCGTTATGCTGAAACCTGAAAACGACACCCGCAAGCGCGCCGTTGAAATTTTACAGACCGCCGGCATCACCCCCGACATTTCTCTGGAGCTGGATCAGCAGCTGACCTCCTATCACGTAGTCTGTTCCGGCCTGGGGATAGCCTTTGTCAGCGATACGTTGATCCGCGAGGTTCCCGCCCGCAGCGACGTGGCCTATTTCAAGC
>NZ_JBOKYU010000079.1:0-3292 GCF_051972735.1 Laedolimicola sp.
TGCGGACGAAAGAAGAGAGGAGCGATCGATCATGATGCCATTAGCGATGTCCAAGGCGGGCGACGAACTCATGGTTGCCAGAGTCGGCGGGAATGAAGAGGCCAAGAAACATCTGGAGGATTTGGGTTTTGTAGCCGGCGCGCATATCACCATCATTTCCCAGCTGGGAGACGGCAATATCATCGTGAACGTGAAGGAATCCCGGCTTGCTATTACAAGCCAGATGGCTTCCAAAGTGATGGTTGTACCGCAGACCTGAGAATCTGTGTAAACATAGTATGACATTTGTAAAGAAATCCAACAAATGTGAAGGAGGAGTGGAAGAAATGAAAACCTTAAGAGATGTTCCGGTAGGAGCGGTGTCCAAAGTAGTGAAGATCCATGGAGAGGGTGCGCTGAAGAGACGTATCATGGACATGGGAATCACAAAGGGTACAGAGCTCTATGTGCGCAAGGTGGCGCCGCTTGGGGATCCCATCGAGGTAACTGTCCGTGGCTACGAGCTTTCACTGCGTAAGGCAGATGCGGATATCCTGGAGATGGAGTAAGCTTTAAAGACAAAGCGTTATTTTCAAATTAAATGATGGCCCAGAGGATGAAAGGGTCAGGAAAAGGGGAAGACATGTCAATTAAAATTGCGCTTGCAGGAAATCCGAACTGCGGCAAAACAACATTGTTTAACAATCTGACAGGCAGCAACCAGTACGTTGGTAACTGGCCTGGCGTAACGGTAGAGAAGAAGGAAGGACGTCTGGTAGGAAATAAGGACGTCATCATCCAGGACCTTCCGGGTATCTATTCCTTGAGCCCGTATACACTTGAGGAAGTCGTAACCAGAAACTATCTGGTACAGGAAAAACCGGACGTCATCCTGAACATCATCGACGGCACGAACATCGAGCGTAACCTGTACCTGACCACACAGCTGGTTGAGGTAGGTCTGCCGATGGTTATCGCCATCAACATGATGGACCTGGTGAGAAAGAACGGCGACAAGATCGATATTGCTATGCTTGAGAAGAAGCTGGGCTGCAAGGTCATCGAGATCAGCGCGCTGAAGGGCGACGCGACTAAGAAGGCGGCAGAGCTGTGTATCGAGGAAGCGAAGAAGGGTAAGCAGACGGAGCTTCCTCATGTCTTTACGGGCAGCGTAGAGCACGCTATCGCTCACATTGAGGAGTCCATTCAGGGTCTGGTAGATGCCACAGAGCTTCGCTGGTACGCCATTAAGGTGTTCGAGCGCGATTCCAAGGCCCTCGAGACCATTCAGCTTTCCGCTGACCTGAAGTCCCATCTGGAAGAGCACATCAAAGAGTGCGAGAAGGAGATGGACGACGACGCTGAGAGTATCATCACAAACCAGAGATACCTGTACATTCAGGACCTGGTAAAGGAGTGCGTTTCTAAGAAGCGTAAAGCCGGTGAGCTTTCCACCTCTGACAAGATTGACAAGATCGTAACCAACCGTATTCTGGCTCTGCCGATTTTTGCAGTTGTTATGTTCCTTGTTTACTATATCGCCGTATCCACCATCGGTACCGTGGTAACAGACTGGACCAATGACGTGCTGTTCGGCGAGTGGCTGCAGGGCGGCGCTGAGACTCTGCTGGTGGGCGCAGGCGCTTCTGACTGGGTTATCTCCCTGGTTGTAGACGGTATCCTGGGCGGCTTAGGAGCTCCGATTGGATTCGTTCCGCAGATGGCTATCGTATTCCTGTTCCTGTCCATCCTTGAGGACTGCGGTTACATGGCGCGTGTGGCGTTCATCATGGACCGTGTATTCCGTCGCTTCGGTCTGTCAGGAAAGAGCTTCATTCCGTTCCTGATTTCCTCCGGCTGCGGTGTTCCGGGTATCATGGGTACCAGAACCATCGAGAGCGAGAGTGACCGTCGTATGACAATGATGACCACAACCATGATTCCCTGTGGCGCGAAGCTGCCGGTTATCGCCCTGATTGCAGGCTTCCTGATGGGCGGCGCATGGTGGATGGCTCCGGTGATGTACTTTGCCGGTATCATCATGGTTATCGTTTGCTGTATCATTCTGAAGAAGACAAAGATGTTTGCTGGCGATCCGGTTCCCTTCGTAATGGAGCTTCCGGCATACCATATTCCTTCTGTTAAGGGCGTACTGCTTCATGTTTGGGAGCGTGTATGGGCATTCATTAAGAAGGCCGGTACTATCCTGTTCCTCTGCTGTGCAGTGATGTGGTTCCTTGGTTCCTTCGGCTTCGTAGACGGAAGCTTCGGACTGGTAGATTCCGCAGATTCTCTGCTGGCTGTGATCGGCGGCGTACTTGCTCCGCTGTTTGCTCCGCTGGGCTTCGGTACCTGGCAGGCAGTTGCTTCCTCTCTGTCCGGTTTCGTGGCAAAAGAGGGTATCGTTTCTACCATGGGTCTGCTGTCCTCTCTGGCTGTTGAGGTGGAGGAGTACGAGGTATCCATGCACGACGCATTTGCTGCATTCTTCCCCAGCGGAATCGCGGCAGTATCCTTCCTGCTGTTCAACATGTTCGATTCACCGTGTCTGGCAGCTATCTCCTCCATGGCGAAGGAGATGGGTAACCGTAAGTTCTTCTGGTTCGCTATCCTGTTCCAGAACCTGATGGCTTACTGCGTAGCACTGGTTGTATATCAGCTGGTTGGTCTGGCCATCGGCGAGGTAGCGTTCAATGTGTTCACTGTCGTAGCACTGGTAGTACTTGCGGCTCTGCTGTACCTGTTGTTCCGTCCGGATCCCAACAAGAAGAAGGCTTCTGAGGGAAAAGCTGCTAAGGCAGGCGCATAAAGAAGTTTATTATCTAAGTATAACATAAGCCATAAGGGAGCGCTCGTTGTCTGAGACAGCGGGCGTAACCTTTACGAAAAAATATACCCCCATACGGTATTTCGGAAAAATAGGAAAGAGTGGTTTTTATGAATACAAATGTCCCTGTAAACAGCACCGATAAAATCGTATTGATTTTGCTGGCGGTCCTGGCCGTGGCAGCGGTCCGCATCGTCATCAGCTTCTTTAAGCCGGATAAGCCGAAGGCAGGTGTGAAGCCTCACCGGCGCTCTGCCAAAACAGCAGGTCTCACCGAGGTCATCGTCGGTATCGACGGCATGATGTGCGGCATGTGCGAGGCTCACATTAAGGACGCCATCCGCGAGAAATTTCCGCAGGCCAAAGGGCTGTCGGCTTCCCATGTGAAAGCCCAGGCTATTTTCTATCTGCCGGAACAGATGCCTGCAGATGCCATTACAGAAGCCCTTCATGCGGGAATTGAACCGTTGGGATATACGATTACAG
>NZ_JBOKYU010000080.1:0-3273 GCF_051972735.1 Laedolimicola sp.
AAATGGAGAAGGAAACCGTACCGTGCGTGTCAATCAGGAACTAACAAAGATGCATCAGGAAGTGATTCAAAACCTTGAGAGTATCCAAGGTGCGCTGCTTAGAATGAACCGTTCCATCCAGGCAGAAGGTACTTTTGGTATTATAAAAAATGACCGCTGGTATAAACGGATTGTGCGAAGAGGGATAAAATCTGTTCAACTTGAAGTATACCTTGTTTCACTGGGACACAATCTTTATAAATTCCACAACAAACAGATGAAAATAAAATCAGCTGCATAGATTTGAAAATCAACAAATTTATGGGGTAAGGGGGAAATGCGCTTTTAGAGACTACTTCGTTTATAATTTTTTAGTCTAAAAGAGCGTGTAAAAAATGATTTCTCATTTTTTCACACGCCCTTTTTCTGCTCTTCCCGGTATAGCTACTGTGCCATCGGGAGTGTTTCTTTCCTGTGAAGCAGGTACTCGCAGAAGATGGCAATCAGATCCTTCGGATAGGGCGTTCTGTCGGACCAGACCGGACTGCCGGTCATTCGGACGAGAAGCTGATGGCCGCCATTCCTCATCATCACATCGCGGATGGTTCGAATGTCCCGCTCCACACTGGTTACAGTGGTGGCATATTCAAAGGCTACGGTGACATAGATAGCCTTCTGAATATACTGGAGACGGGTGGGATCCTGAACAGCAAGTTCCACAGCGCGGATAAAATAACGGTATCCGCAGTAGTGGCTAAACACACCGGCCGAGTTCAGCAGAATCTGGATTGTTTGTTTCATTGATAAAACTCCCCTCATAGAAAAATAGAACAAACAGTTTACGCGAGATATTTATTTCAGAAAATGATGACGAATAAGGACAGAAAGTTCGATGAGAAAGCAGGAATCCGACAAGAAACGACAAAGATAGACATAAAGTTATCTGACTTCGGAACCTGGGTTTACAAATATACGAACTATAATATTTTGCAAAAAAATACTTGCTTTTTTCGGTCTGCTTTCATATAATAAAGCAAACAAAAAAGACAAATGTGCGCCAGAGAAAGACACTCACAGTCGAAGCGCCGTAAAACGAGGAGGATCTTACAATGTATTCATTGGATGAAGTGAAGGCAGTGGACAAGGAAGTAGCGGCAGCCATCGAGGCAGAGATGGCCCGTCAGAACAGCCATATTGAGCTGATTGCATCGGAAAACTGGGTATCCAAAGCGGTCATGGCCGCCATGGGAAGCCCCCTGACCAATAAATATGCAGAAGGATATCCGGGAAAACGTTATTACGGCGGCTGCGAATGCGTGGACGAGGTGGAGGAGCTGGCACGTGAGCGGGCGAAGAAGCTCTTCGGCTGCGAGTATGTGAACGTACAGCCCCATTCCGGCGCCCAGGCCAATATGGCAGTACAGTTCGCCATGCTGAAGCCGGGCGATACCATCATGGGACAGAATCTGGCCCACGGCGGACACCTGACACACGGAAGCCCCGCGAACTTCTCCGGAACCTATTTTAACGTGGTTCCGTACGGAGTCAACGACGATGGTGTGCTGGATTACGATGAAATCTTGCGTATCGCGAAGGAGTGCAAGCCGAAGATGATCATCGCCGGAGCCAGCGCTTACGCCAGAACCATTGATTTCAAGCGGTTCCGTGAGATTGCCGACGAGGTGGGTGCTTACCTGATGGTGGATATGGCGCACATCGCCGGACTGGTGGCGGCAGGCGTGCATCCGAGCCCGATTCCTTACGCCCATGTGACGACGACCACCACCCACAAGACCCTCAGAGGACCCAGAGGCGGCATGATTCTCTCCGACGCGGCGACTGCGAAGCAGTTCAACTTCAACAAGGCTGTCTTCCCGGGTATCCAGGGCGGTCCGCTGATGCATGTGATTGCGGCCAAGGCAGTCTGCTTCCAGGAGGCGCTGCAGCCGGAATACAAGGAATACCAGAAGCAGATTGTAAAGAACGCCCAGGCGCTCTGCAAGGGACTGATGGACCGCGGCATCAAGATCGTGTCCGGCGGTACCGACAATCACCTGATGCTGATAGACCTGACGCCCTTTGACCTGACCGGTAAAGAGGTGGAGCATCTGCTGGACGCGGCCAATATCACCGCAAACAAAAACACCATTCCCAACGACCCGAAATCGGCCTTCGTCACCAGCGGCGTCCGCATCGGAACTCCGGCGGTTACGGCAAGAGGACTGAAAGAAGAGGATATGGAGACCATCGCGGAGGCGGTAGCCCTGATGATCAAGGAGGGCGAGAGCGCCACTGAGAAGGCGAAAGCGCTGGTAAAGAGCCTGACAGACAAGTATCCGCTGGATATGTAAAAATACAGAGAAAACGGTGTGTGCCCCCGGAGCCGGACAGCGGTTTCCGGGGGTTTTTGACGGCCTGGATTTAGGCAAATTAAGAATTAATTAAATAGTTTTTCGTATATCTCTGTGCTATACTGAACATATATAACACTAGATATGGCAGTCGACGGGAAAATAGCCGGGCTGCGCGCACAGGAGAGAGAGCATGGCGCAGAAAAGAGAACCTGTGATTCAGGTAAAGAATCTGTACAAGATCTACCGGGTCGGCGAGAACAAGGTACGGGCGCTGAACGGTGTGGATTTGACCATCTACCGGGGCGAGTTTTGTTCCATTGTGGGAACCTCCGGTTCCGGTAAGTCAACGATGCTGAATATGCTGGCGGGTCTGGAGAAGCCCACCAAGGGCGAGATTGTCATTGCAGGACAGCATTTGGAGAAAATGAATGAGAATCAGCTGGTAAAGTTCCGGCGGGAGCATGTGGGCTTTATCTTCCAGT
This sequence comes from Laedolimicola sp., assembly GCF_051972735.1. Lineage (NCBI taxonomy): Bacteria > Bacillati > Bacillota > Clostridia > Lachnospirales > Lachnospiraceae > Laedolimicola > Laedolimicola sp. The sequence continues at coordinate 2,816 of NZ_JBOKYU010000080.1, forward strand.
CCTTTAATCTGCTGGGAACCATGGACGCGGTGGAAAATGTGGCGCTGCCGTTGATGTTCCGTGGGATTCCGAAGAAGGAACGGATGGCGAAGGCAGATAAAATGCTGGATCTGGTGGGACTGTCCAAGCACAAGGATCATCGCCCCAATGAGATGTCGGGCGGTCAGCAGCAGCGTGTAGGCGTGGCCAGGGCGCTGGTACTGGATCCGGAGATTATCTTTGCGGATGAGCCTACGGGAAATCTGGATTCCAATACATCGGCAGAGGTCATGCGGCTGATGCAGAAGATTGTGCGGGAGCGGAACCAGACGCTGGTTATGGTAACCCACGACAATCATCTGGCCAGCTTTGCGGACCGGATTTTCCATATTATAGACGGTAAGATTGTGAAGATAGAAGACAACCGAAATAAATCAGAGCAGATAGAGGGGGAATAAGGAAAATGAAGAATACGTGGA
>NZ_JBOKYU010000081.1:0-3267 GCF_051972735.1 Laedolimicola sp.
GGATAACAGAAACAGGGAGGAAAAGCGGGATGAAAAATAAGGTATTAAAAAAAGCACTGGTGCTGATGATGTGCGGCGCACTGGCAGTTCCGGCAGCGGGAATGGCGCAGCCTATGGTGGCGCATGCGACGGCAGGAACTCCGGCGGTGCAGGCGGAACCGACAGGTGGAGCCGGAGCGGGAGTTACAACAGGAAAAGAAAAGACCCCAGCGGAGCAATTGGCAGATGCTAAGAAAAATGCACTGGATCAGCTTGCGGATTATTATGATGCGTTGAAGGATTCCGTGTCTGCCGATAAGAAGGCTGATTTTGACAAAGCAAAGAAGGATGCAGAAACAGTCATTTCCAATATGCGTACCAGTGAGCAGGTAACCGCATATCTGGCCAAGGCAACCGCAAAGCTGGATACCTTTGTTTCATCAGCGGACACCGGTGACACCACCCCCGACACCACCCCGACGACCACCAACAATAACATCATGGTGGGCGGTAACTGGGTAACCCCGGTGGCCAACGCGGGCCAGCAGGTCAACGTGGTGCTTCCGGTGGTCAACATGGGACGTACCCGTGTGAAAAATGTGGTAGTGACTCCGGCTATCAGCGAGGACGCGGCAAAATGGCCCTTCGAGATTGAAACCTCCAATTACAGCCAGACTATCGACCGTCTGCCGGGTACAGACGACGGCGGTACGGATATGGAGCGGCGCCGGGAGCTGACCTGGACGCTGAAGACAAGAAAGGATGCGCCCAGCGGCTATATGCCCATTTCCTTTAATGTAACCTTTGAAAATGATGATAAGAGCCTGAGCAACGTAACACTGACTTCCTATGTAAAAGTAGTGGGAACCACGGGGATCTCCGCAGACGGCAAGTCCTCTACGCCCCGTGTCATTGTAACCGGATTTTCCACAGACCCGGAGACCGTACACGCAGGAGATACCTTTACGCTGACCTTGCACATGCAGAACACCTCCAAGGCTACCGCGGTAAAGAATATGGTATTTGATATCCAGGCGGCCAGTGAGAGCACCGATACCACCTATGTGGCGGCTTCCTTCCTGCCCACCGCAGGATCCAGCACCGTATTCGTGGACAAGATTGCGGCAGGCGCGAACAAGGACATCAGCATTGAGCTGGAGGCCCGTTCCGACCTGGCGCAGAAGCCCTACGTCATCAACGTAAAGATGGATTACGAGGACGAGAACGTTAATGCTTATGAGAATACGGCGAGTGTGTCCATTCCGGTGCGTCAGGAAGCCAGAATCGATACCAGCAGCATTGAGGTGACGCCCCAGTCCATCGAGGTAGGCGGAGAAGCCAATGTGTCCTTCAGCCTTTACAACATCGGTAAAACCAAGCTTTACAATGCTTCCGTCAAATTTGTGGCAGATTCTGTGACGGGTGGCGATACTTATCTTGGAAATATTGATCCGGGCGCAACCGGTTCCGTAGACGCTTATCTGACCGGAGCGGCGGCTACCACAGACGATGGCAAGGTTAAAATCCAGATTACCTTTGAGGATGAATCCGGAGAGGCTACCACAATAGAAAAAGAGATGGAGCTTTATGTAACAGAAATGATGAATTACGACGACGGAATGACGGATGACGGCATGTACGACGATGGAAGCCAGTCCCAGGGCGGCTTTAAAATCTGGTATGTACTGATTCCTCTGGTAATCGTGATTGCAGTCGTGGCAGCATTTCTTATCATCCGTAAGAAGAAAGCCAAAAAAGCGGCAGCGCTTCTGGAGGCAGACGATCTGGATGATTTAGAAGACGTAGATTTGGGTGACGACACAGAAGAGACTGACGATGCAGCAGATACGTCTGAGGACGGAAAAGAGAAGGAGTAATCCATGAGTTTTGGTGATTTGCTCAAAATGAGCCTGAGCAGTCTCTGGCGGAGGAAGCTCAGGACAGTTCTGACCGTGCTGGGTGTAGTTGTGGGAACGGCTTCGATTATGGTTATGATCTCTTTGGGACTGGGACTCAGTAAGTCCAATATGGAACAGATCGAGCAGTACGGAGGCCTGACCACGATTACGGTATACCCCAATGAAAACGGCGGCGGAATGTATTACAGCGACAGCGGCATGGCGGCGTCGTCGATGGAAGGGGGAGCTTCGGGCTCCGGCAGTAATGAACCCATTCGCATCAACGACGCGATGATTACGACCCTGTCCCAGCTGGAACACGTGGAGATAGCATCCCCGGTGCTTTCCACATCGGCCATTGCCAAGTATGGAAAATGGGAAGCTTACATTAATATTCAGGGTATGAGCAAAGAAGCTCTGCAAAAACTGAATCTGGATTTGACGGATGGAAGCGAGCTCCCGTTGTCGGATTCTGAGCTGAAATTCTTATACGGCAATACGGTAATTACAGACTTCTATGACGCAAAGACGAATCAGTATTACTGGGATACGGGTCAGCTGGCAGACATTGATTATATGAAGGATCCGCTGTTTATCATTTTCGATACAGACGCTTATTGGAATAGCAAGAATGGCGGTACGGACGAGAGCGGAGCTCCGGTGGCAGCGCCGAAGAAGTATCTGATTCCGGCCTGCGGCGTGATGGCGGGTACGGAAAATGACTATACGGAGAATTCCAACAGCGTACTCTGTGATGTGGAAGCGCTGAAAATGCAGCTGAAAAAGATTTATAAGGGAAAGGTCATTCCGGGCCAGCCCACCACCAAGTCCGGCAAGCCCTATAAGGAGCTCTATTACGATTCTGCCTATATCCGTGTGGACGATATGAAGAATGTCAAGGCTGTGCAGCAGGAGATACAGAATCTGGGACTGCAGGCAAACAGCAATGCGGAATGGATGGAGCAGGTACAGCAGAGCTCCCGTTCCATTCAGGCGACCCTGGGCGGTATCGGCGCGGTATCCCTGTTCGTGGCTGCCATTGGCATCGCGAATACCATGATGATGTCCATCTATGAGCGCACCAAGGAAATCGGCGTCATGAAGGTGCTGGGCTGCGATATGGCGGCTATCCGGAATATGTTTCTGGCAGAGGCCGGCTTCATCGGCCTGATCGGCGGCGTAGTGGGAATCGTTCTCAGTTATATGATATCGGCCATTATCAATTTCGTCCTACGGGACAGTTATTACTCGAATGTGTCATACATTCCGCCCTATCTGACCCTGCTGGCGCTTGTTTTTGCGGTGGTGATTGGTATGGTGGCCGGATTGTTCCCGGCGCTTCGGGCTATGCGCTTAAGCCCGCTGGCGGCGATCCGAAATGAGTAACAGG
>NZ_JBOKYU010000082.1:0-3242 GCF_051972735.1 Laedolimicola sp.
ACTCCTCTTATACCATTTACGATTTACTCAATGAACAGAAGAAAAAGGGCGTGGCCGTTATCTTCGTTGGCGAGGATCTGGACGTGATGGTAGAGCTCTGTGACAAGATCATGGTGCTCTGCGGCGGCGAGGTCAGCGGCATCGTGGACGCCCGCAGGACAGATAAAAATCAGGTCGGCCTGATGATGACCAGAGTAGGAGGGGACGAGAGCCATGAATAAGAAAGAGCCGTTTTTTCATATCGTAAAAAGGGACGCCCTTCCCTGGTATCAGTCAGTGGGCATCCGGGCCGTCGCCATTGCGCTTGCGCTGGTGCTTTGCGGCGTCCTGACCACCATTACCACGGGTATTGACCCCATCGAAGTATATAAGTCTATTTTCGCGGGTGCCTTCGGTACCGAGCGGAAGACCTGGATTACCCTGCAGAATCTTTCCATTCTGCTTCTGATCGCTCTGGCCCTGACTCCGGCCTTCAAGATGAAGTTCTGGAACATCGGCGGCGAGGGACAGGTGCTCATCGGCGGCCTGGCTGCAGGCGCCTGCATGATCTGTCTGGGAGATAAGCTGCCGAACGGCGTGCTGATTCTGGTCATGGTGCTGGCCAGCATTGCGGCAGGCGCGTTCTGGGGCTTCGTTCCGGCCTTTTTCAAGGCGAAATGGAACACCAACGAGACCCTGTCCACCCTGATGATGAACTACATCGCCACTCAGCTGGTGGCCTTCTACACCATCGTCTGGGAGGTGCCGAAGGGCTCCGGTAAAATCGGTATCATCAATCAGAACAGCAATGCAGGATGGCTGCCGCAGATTTTCGGATCCAAGTATCTCCTAAGCATCGTTGTGGCAGTGGTTGTGACCCTGCTCATGTACATATATCTGAATTACAGCAAGCACGGCTACGAGATTTCCGTCGTGGGAGAAAGTGAGAATACGGCAAAATATGTGGGGATTAAGGTGGAAAAGGTCATCGTCCGTACCATGCTCCTCTCAGGCGCTGTATGCGGTCTTACAGGCCTTCTGCTGGTGGGCGGTATCAATCATACCATCACCACCACCATCGCGGGCGGCCAGGGCTTTACGGGCGTTCTGGTGTCCTGGATGTCCAAGTTCAATCCGCTGACCATGGTATTCTCCAGCTTCCTGATTATCTTTATGGACCGCGGCGCAGGCGAGATTTCCACTGCCTTCGGCCTGAATCATTCCTACGCCGATATCCTGACCGGAATCATTCTGTTCTTCATCATCGGCTGCGAATTCTTCATCAGCTACAGACTGCAGTTCCGTAAAAAAGCAGAAAAGGAGGTACAGTAATCATGTGGAATTTCTTACTTGCGTTTATTCCGAGAGCCGTCGTACAGGGCGTCCCCCTTCTCTACGGAAGCACCGGAGAAATCATTACCCAGAAATCCGGTAACCTGAATCTGGGAATCCCAGGCGTCATGTACGTGGGCGCCATCAGCGGCGTCATCGGTTCCTTCCTTTACGAGAGCTCCACAGCGAATCTGAATCCGGCGCTTGCCATTCTGATTCCCATGCTGTGCTGTCTCTTAGGGTCTCTTCTGATGGGGCTACTGTACTGCTTCCTGACCGTAACCCTACGGGCCAATCAGAACGTAACCGGTCTGGCCATGACCACCTTTGGCGTGGGCTTCGGCAACTTCTTCGGCGGTTCCTTAATCAAACTGGTAGACGCCGACGTGCCTTCCATTGCCTTAAGCGCCACCAGCAGTTACTTCAGCAAATCCCTGCCCTTTGCATCGAAAATGGGATGGTTTGGCAAGCTGTTCTTATCCTACGGCTTCCTGGCCTACCTGGCAGTTATCATCGCGCTGGCAGCGTCCTATTTCCTGAATCATACCCGGAAAGGCCTGCATCTGCGGGCGGTGGGAGAAAACCCGAATACCGCGGACGCCGTGGGTATCAACGTATCCAAATATAAATACGTCGCCACCTGCGTGGGCTGTATGATTGCGGGTCTCGGCGGACTCTACTACGTCATGGACTACGCCTGCGGCGTCTGGTCCAACGATGCCTTCGGCGACAGAGGCTGGCTTGCCATCGCCCTGGTGATCTTTACCATCTGGAGACCGAACTTAAGCATCCTGGCATCCTTCCTTTTCGGCGGCCTGTACATCCTGTATCTGTACATCCCCACCGGCATGGATCATATGGAATATCAGGAGCTTTACAAGATGATTCCCTACGTGGTAACCCTGGTGGTACTGGTGGTCACCAGCGTCCGAAGCAAGCGGGAAAATCAGCCGCCTGAAAGCCTTGGAGTTCCGTATTTCCGGGAAGAACGGTAAAAGTAAAAATATAGGAAATAAAAACCGCGCAGTTTTTCGCAGACTGCGCGGTTTTTTTGCTCTATAGGAAACATCGTGTTGCATTAAAGTGTGAAAGCTATGATTCCTATAGAGCAAAAAGCCTTCCGGGGGATCGCACTGCGGCGGAAAGGTAGTATGTCGCTTACGCGACCCGCCGCAGGCGGAGAATCCTGCTTCGCAGGATTCTTTCTTATGCAATAGGAAATTCCTATGGAATCCCGTGGATTGTACTTGCTTTTATACAAAAGATCCAGTATAATATCAGATTGGATTGCGTAAAAACACAATTTCAGAAAAGTGGAGAAACACATGATTACATTAAACGACTATCTGTATTCCGGCGACACGGTGATGCGGATACTGAAGAAATACAAACGGGATCTGGGGCGTGACGCTGCGTTGACCGGCAATGAGATCGACATGATTCACTGTGATTTCCTGCAGAGCATCATCGACCTGCTGGAGCACAACGAGTTCCTGACCGCCCAGTCCCAGAAAATCCGGGAGTTTTATATGTATATGGCCAGGGAGTACCCCTGGCTGGCCTTCACCTTCAAGGGTCGCATCAAATCCCTGATCCGGGCCGAGGAAAAATTCAATGGCTATATCGTCAAGGACAGCTATAAGTATTATATGGAGCACGGCGAATTTCCTCCGGTAGAGGAGCTCAGGAAGCGCCTGGTCAAGTTCCGGGATCTGATTGCCTACCGCATCGTGATTTCTATGCCCCGGTGTCATGTGGAGCCGGGCAGGGATAAGGCCGGGGAGGAACTGAAATGCCTCTACGAGATCGCCAATGTCCTGCCGGGGTTCCTCACAGAGCGCGGCTTCACGGCTCAGGTGACCGGCGGCGTAAAAAGGAGCAATTCGCCGCTTCTGGATGAGAATAACAAGGATTATTACCGGGATTACATC
>NZ_JBOKYU010000083.1:0-3235 GCF_051972735.1 Laedolimicola sp.
ATGTGTGCCGGGAAATGGGCGTGCGTACCGATGTGCCTTTCCGGGATCTGACAGAGCGGGAAAAGGAGATCGTTTACCACGGTCCGGCGGAGAAAAAACACATTTTTTATAAAGCAAAGAAGACCAATCAGGCGGGAGAACTGGATTTTACTTATTTTAACGCAGTCTATACCGTAGAAAATGCTCTTGCGAAGGTAAAGGATGACAAGGGCATGAAGCGGGTAGAGCGTTTTCTAAAAGAAGAGATCTGCCCGGAATGCGGCGGAAGCAGACTTTCCGAACGGGCCAGAGCACCGAAGCTTCGCGGTATCGGGTTAGAGGCGGCCTGTCGGATGACCCTTGGGGAGCTGGCGGACTGGGTGGACGGTGTGCCTGCATCTCTGCCAAAAGAGATGCGTTCCATGGCCGAAAGCATCTGCGAGTCCTTCCGGAGTGCGGCAAGGCGTCTGATGGATCTGGGACTTTCTTACCTGTCCCTGGATCGGGCGGCTTCGACGTTGTCTACCGGAGAGCGTCAGCGGATGCAGCTGGCCAGAGCCGTCCGGAACCGGACTACCGGCGTGCTCTACGTGCTGGACGAGCCCTCTATCGGTCTGCATCCTTCCAACATCGTCGGGCTGAATGCAGTGATGCAGGCTCTGATCGCCGACGGTAATTCAGTCATTCTGGTGGACCATGATATCCAGATCCTTGCAGAATCCGACTGGATTATCGAGATGGGACCGGAGGCAGGCGCAGGTGGGGGACACGTGATTGCCGAGGGCAGTATCCCGGAGATTGTGGCAAATCCGGCTTCCATGATTGGTCCGTTTTTGTCAGGAAAGGCAGACAGCCGGATACGCTGCCAGGCGGCAGAAACAGACTTGTTTTCTCTGGGAAAGATCCATCTTTCCACGGCGCAGATTCATACGGTAAAACCATTGGAAACAGACATTCCCAAAGGCAGGCTGACAGTCGTAACCGGCGTATCCGGTTCCGGAAAAACTACCATGGTACTGGAAAGTCTGGTACCGGGTCTGCAGGCTGTGACAGCCGAAACCAAGCTGCCGGAGCATGTGAAAGGGATTTCAGCCGAAGGCATCTCCCATGTAAAGCTTATCGATGCCACGCCCATCGGGATCAATGTACGCTCTACCGTGGCCACCTATGCCAACGTCCATGATGAACTACGGAAGGTATTTGCCAGGACGGCAGACGCAAAAAGAGACGGTTATAAAGCAGGCGATTTCTCCTACAATACAGGGGCGCTGCGTTGTCCAATCTGCGATGGCACCGGAGAAATCAGCCTGGATGTGCAGTTCCTTCCGGATGTGGATATCCCCTGTACTGAGTGCGGCGGATCCCGGTACAGGAAAGAGACCTGGCAGATTCGGTATGAAACGAAATCAGGAAAGCAGTATTCCTTGCCGGAGCTTATGGAAATGGATGTGCATACGGCGCTGGAGGCCACAAAAGATCTGAAGACTGTTCATCAGCGCCTGGAGGTTCTGGAAAAGCTGGGGCTGGGCTATCTGACCCTGGGCGAGGAGACGCCAAGCCTCTCCGGCGGCGAAGCCCAGCGTCTGAAGCTGGCCAGTGAGATGGGGAAAGGACAGTCTGATTCGGTCTTTGTCTTCGATGAACCCACCATCGGCCTGCATCCGCTGGACGTCCGGATTCTGTTGCAGGTCTTCCAGACTCTGGTGGACAATGGCGCTACGGTGCTGGTTATCGAACACGATCTGGATGTGATCCGGAACGCCGATTATATCATTGATATGGGGCCGGGCGGCGGTGAAGCCGGAGGATGCATTGTAGCTGCCGGTACGCCCGCGCAGGTGGCAGCCAATCCGGAAAGTGTGACCGGAAAATATATGCAGAAAAAATAAAGCCAGAAAACGGCAGACATAAGAATACAAAAGCAGGGGACAATAGCTGTGTCACAGAAAATACAGCGGATTGTCCCTTTTTCATGATTTTTCTTATAGATAACAGGAGGTTCTGCCATGCGAAAACCGAACGAGCAGCTCATTGATTCCTATGATTATCTGTCCAATGCCGCATCAGCCCAGGACTGTACGGGACTGATTCCAAGCGGGGTGAAGGATGTGGACGAGTTGGAGGCCTACAACGAGCTCTATCATTACCGCCCGCCGCAGATCAAAAAGCGACAGAAATAAGCGAAACGTGTGTTCTCCATCTTTACAGGTATGCAAAATAGGTGTAACATAGAAGCCATGAAAATGAAAGTAAAGGCGGAGAATACACATGGATTATTCATTAAACACCAAATGCGTACAGGCCGGTTACACACCGGGAAACGGAGAACCCAGACAGATTCCGATTATTCAGTCTACCACTTATAAGTATGACACCAGCGAGGATATGGGAAAGCTTTTTGATCTGGAAGCAGAAGGCTATTTCTATTCCAGACTGCAGAACCCTACCAATGATTATGTGGCAGCAAAGATCACGGCCCTGGAGGGCGGTACGGCAGGTATGCTGACCTCATCCGGACAGGCGGCGAACTTTTTCGCCCTGTTTAATATCTGCGAGGCAGGCAGTCATATCGTAGCATCCTCTACCATTTACGGCGGCACCTACAATCTGATTGCCGTAACCTTGAAAAAAATGGGTGTGGACGCGACATTTGTAGATCAGGATTGTTCAGAGGAAGAATTGAATGCAGCGTTTCGGGATAACACCCGGGCTGTATTCGGAGAGTCCATTGCCAATCCGGCCCTGACAGTACTGGATATCGAAAAATTCGCAAAGGCGGCCCACGCTCACGGCGTACCGCTCATTGTGGACAATACCTTCCCGACTCCGGTAAATCTGCGGCCTTTTGCGTGGGGCGCTGACATTGTCACCCATTCCACCACCAAATATATGGACGGCCACGGCGCGGCCCTGGGCGGAGCCATCATCGACAGCGGTAAGTTTGACTGGATGGCCCATGCAGACAAGTTTCCCGGGCTCTGCACGCCGGACGAATCCTATCATGGTATCACCTATGCGGAAAAATTCGGTAAAGAGGGCGCGTTTATCACGAAATGTACTTCCCAGCTCATGCGGGATCTGGGCTGTGTCCAGTCTCCCCAGAACGCCTTTATCCTGAATCTGGGTCTGGAGTCCCTGCATGTGCGGATGCCCCGCCATGTGGAAAACGGCCAGGCTGTAGCGGAATTTCTGGATCAACACGAGAAGGTAGAGTTCGTCAATTATCCGACGCTGCCCTCCAACAAATATTATGAGC
>NZ_JBOKYU010000084.1:0-2876 GCF_051972735.1 Laedolimicola sp.
TTATGGAATAGGGAATTCTATCGGAATTTCCTATTCCATAAAAAATCCGTTTATCCACATTTTTTCAGGATAAACGGATTTTTTTGCACATTTTAGACTATTTTCTCTTGTACTTTTCCTCACAGTACTTGCAGCGGTACACCTCTTTGCGCGGGTCGGTCAGGACAAATACCTGATCCAGCTCCTGCTCAATGGAAGTGATGCAGCGGGGATTCTTGCACTTTACGATATTGCGAATCTCCTTGGGAAGCGTCAGGGTCTTCTTCTCCGTGACCTTCTCGTCTTTTACGATATTGACGGTGATATTATGGTCGATGAAGCCCAGCACATCCATATCAATATAATCAATCGGACACTCGATTTTCATCAGATCCTTCTTTCCCATCTTGCCGCTGCGGGCATTCTTGATAATCGCCACGGTGCAGTCCAGCTTGTCCAGGTTCAGATATTTGTATATCTCCATACTCTTGCCCGCCTGAATGTGATCCAGCACAAAGCCCTCGGAGATACGTCCTACGCTTAACATTGACATTATACATTCACCTCCAGAAGTGTGAGAATCAGCGCCATACGTACATAGACGCCATACTGTACCTGCTTGAAATAAGCGGCCCGCGGATCATTGTCCACCTCGACGGAAATCTCATTGACTCTGGGCAGCGGATGCAGAACCAGCATATCCGGCTTGGCCAGAGCCATTTTCTCCTTGTTCAGGATGTAGAAATCCTTCAGACGGATATAATCCTCCTCGTTGAAGAAACGCTCCTGCTGAACACGGGTCATATACAGCAGATCCAGGTCGCCGATCACGTCCTCCAAACGTTCCACTTCCTTATAATTCTGACCGTTGGCGTCCAGTACCTCCTCACGGATGTAGCTGGGAATCCGCAGCTCCTCCGGGGAAATGAATACAAAGCGCACATTTTCATAACGAACCAGCGCTTTTACCAGAGAATGCACCGTACGCCCAAACTTCAGGTCGCCGCAGAGACCGATGGTAATGTGATCGAGACGCCCTTTCAAAGAACGAATGGTCATCAGGTCCGTCAGGGTCTGGGTCGGATGCTGATGGCCGCCATCGCCTGCGTTGATCACAGGAATACCGGAAACTGCGGACGCTACCATCGGAGCTCCCTCTTTCGGGTGCCGCATCGCACATATATCAGCATAACAGGAAATCATACGAATTGTATCGGAAACACTTTCTCCCTTGGATGCGGAACTGGACGCCGCACTGGAAAATCCTAAGACCTGACCACCTAAATGGATCATAGCAGATTCGAAACTAAGTCTTGTTCTTGTACTCGGTTCATAAAACAATGTCGCCAGAACCTTACCGTCACAGGCATGCGCGTATTTTGCAGGATTCTTCTCAATGTCGCTGGCAAGGTCCAAAACCTTCTCCACTTCTTCCACGGAAAAATCCAACGGGCTCATAAGATGTCTCATAATAACCTCCCATTTGGCTTTGTCAATTTTTATCTCGTAATATATTACATCAAACTTTTGCGGATTTCAACAAATATCTTTTGCAAAATTGTACTTTTTCAAGTATACTTTTCTTGACGGGGAGATTCCTGCCGGAAAGCGAGGTATTCATTATGGAATTCAAAGAGAAAAAACGTTGGGTATTCTTAGGACTGCCCTTTACCTTTACCACTTATACCATTACCGAAGAAATCGTCACCATCGATGAAGGCTTCCTGAATCGCAAGGAAGACGACTGCTACATGTATAAAATCCAGGACGTAACCCTGACCACCAGCCTCTTCGAGCGCATCATGGGCCTGGGCACCGTCATCTGCAACACCGGCGACGTCACCCATCCAAAGCTGGAGCTCGCTCACATCAAAAACGCCCGCGCCATCAAAGACTTCATCCTCCAGCAGTCCGAAGACCAGCGCCTGAAGCGCCGCACCCTGAACACCCAGAACATCGGAGCGATGCCGGATCCGGACCATTTTCACGACATGCACGATGACTGCGACTTACATATGCACTAATTAAATACAGATGAAAACCAGAAAAACGGCGGACCAGCCGGAAAAAACTTTCCTAAGGAGGGGCTAATTTGTCCCCGAGCGTGGAAAATTTTTTCCGGCTGGTCCGCCGTTTTTCGTCAAGGCAAAGCGATAAGCCGGGTTATGTCATTGGATGTTCATCTATCTAGTCCTATCGTCACCGACAGGCTCAAGCGACCCACCTGAGACACCCGGGCCGGGTTATGTCTCGTTTCGGTCTTGCTCCGGACGGGGTTTACATGGCTCCGCCTGTTACCAGACGGACGGTAGTCTCTTACACTGCCTTTCCACCCTTACGTCTGCAAACGCAGCCGCGGTTCATTTCTGTTGCACTGTCCCTGGAGTTGCCTCCGCCGGACGTTATCCGGCGTCCTGCCCTGTGGAGCCCGGACTTTCCTCACCTGGCACCTTTCGGCCTGCCAGCCGCGAACACCTGCTTTACCTGCGTGTTACAGTATAGCACGGGGAATTTTTCCATGCAAGTACCGATTTCCCCTATCTCACTATTTTTCTCCAAAGTTTCTTGACGGACAATCTGATTTCCACTATCATAAAACTAAATATGCTGCTTCAGGCAGTATCCGGATAAAAGGAGGCACATGATGACAAAAGAAGATCTGACAAAACGCCTTGGAAATGGAACGCTGATTCTGGACGGAGCCACAGGCTCCAACCTGATGAAGGCCGGTATGCCAAAGGGTATCTGCACCGAACAATGGGTAGCTGAGCATCCGGACGCAATTATGGAACTACAGAAAGCCTATGCGGAGGCAGGCTCCGACATCGTCTACGCCCCCACTTTTATGGCCAATCCACTCAGTCTCGCCACCCACGGACTGGCAGCCGAGACGGAAC
>NZ_JBOKYU010000085.1:0-2623 GCF_051972735.1 Laedolimicola sp.
CAGCACTTTGGATTTTACTTTCGTCAAATCCTTTGGAATGGTTACATACGCCAATTTATCAAGCCTCCTTAATGCGCTCCGAACAGGCTCTTAGAGAGGCTGCCGGTCTTGAACAGGGCGAAGCACAGCAGGACCGTGTAGCCCATGCAGGCCCATATCGCGCCTGAGATATTTCCGTCCGTGGCGATACTCTGTACCAAAACAGAGTAGATTCCCACGCACACCATGATTAGAAATGCCTGGAACGCCAATGCAAACAGGGATTTCAAGTAGTTCTGTCCTGTATGGCTCCAATCCCGGTTTGTCATAGTGGCAAGCGGAATCGGTCCAACGGAAGTTGTCAAATACACCTCGATCATGCGGCCGTAGATGACAAGCATGATACAGATGGAAAGGGCGTTCATGGTAAGTCCCACGAAAAGGGACTGGAACCACAGCCCGAACAGTTCTCCCGTGCCCAGGGCTTCAAGCTGCGCCTCCATATCCGTGATGACGCTACTGATATCAATGGAGGTATTCCCAATGATGACGCCTGCGCTGCTGTTCACAACGCTTTGCCCGACATCGAAGATACCCATGACGATATTCCATGTGTTCGTCACAATGAGAACGGCACAGAAGGTCTTGAAAATCCACTTGAAGAACATCCAGGTATCTACATCGTGCAGATTGTTTTTCTCTGTCACAAGCTGGATCAGCTCATAACACATTACGAATGTCAGGATAACCCCGGCGATTGGAACGATCACCGTTTCAGAGAGGTTTCGGATCATAGAAAAGACGCCGCTGTTCCATGCCAGCGGCGTCTGTCCCACTTCACCGGCGATCTCGCCTACTTTGGTATTGACCGTATCGAACATGCCCGACAGGTTTCCCGTGATCCCCTCGATGAGCAGCCCTCGGAGCCATTCATCGAGTTTGTCGAGTATGCCGCCCATAAGCGATCACCGTCGGACGATCAACCGAACAGGCCGGAGAGCAGAGGTACAAGGGTGATGCCGATGAGGGCGACACCGCCGCCGGCCATCAACTGTTTCATACCCTGGCTTTTGGAAGCAGGGTTGTCCTGACCGTAACCTTCCAGAAGGTTGATAACGCCCCAGATACCAAGACCTGCGCCCAGGGCCACTACGAGAGTCTGCAAAACACCAACTGCGCTGTTGAAAAATTCCATAAAATAATCCTCCTAAAAAATGTTTTTGATTTTAGGTTAAGTTGTTGCGTCAATCTCGTACACATCGAAGGTGTCCGTGGGTTTTACCACGGCACGCTGCTTCTTCATGTACCGTTCCATGTCAAAGACATTTTTAGGGTCGGCGTCGGCCGTGTATCTGTAATTCGGGTGCCGGGTGAGATCGTACTTGTCCGAAAGGAACGGGCGCACGCCCCGCAGCATGAAGATACACTTGCCGCCGTCCATCACTGCCAATTCGTCCTGGGTCATCAACTCCTTTCCTAATTTCTGATAACTGAGGCCGTGGGAAACCTGGCTGCCCCGGTTTTCGGACTGGTTATAGAGATCAATGGTCTCTTTCCCCAGCAGCTCCGAAATTTCCTTGAGCGTGGATTTCTCCTTGCCTCCCAAAAACAAGGTGCTGTCACAGTTACCGACGATGGTATCCGCCGCATCCTTGTAGATGGTCTTTAACTGGCTCTGCGACTGCAAAATAATAGAAGCCGATATCTCACGGCTTCGGATGGTGGCAATCAGCTTATCGAAGTTTGGTATCTGGCCGATGTTGGCAAACTCGTCCAGGATCAGACGGACATGGACGGGCAGCCGCCCACCGTAGAAGTCATCCGCCTTGTCGCAGAGCAGATTGAAAAGCTGACTATACATGAGGGCGGCCACGAAATTGAAAGTGCTGTCCGTATCTGACAGGATCACAAACAGCGCCGTCTTTTGGTCGCCCAGGGTATCCAGTTCCAGTTCGTCATATTCCATCAGGTCCCGCAGCTCCTTGATATCGAAGGGAGCAAGCCGGGCACCGCAGGAAATGAGGATGGACTTTAAGGTCTTGCCCGCCGCCATCTTGAATTTGCGGTACTGCTTGACGGCAAAGTGGTCCGGCTCCCGTTCCTCCAACTGAGAAAAGAGCAGGTCCACCGGGCTTTGATAAGTTTCGTCATCCTCTCTGGCTTCACTGGCATTGATAAGGTCCAGAAGTGTGATGAAGTTCTTTTCTTCCTCCGTGGCCTCATACCAGATGTAGCCGATCAGTGCGGAATAATAGAGGCGTTCTGCTTTGACCCAGAAATCTTCCGAAGATTTTTCGCCTTCGCCCTTCGTGTTCATAATCAGGGCGTTCACCAGCTTTAAGATATCTTTCTCTGATCGGATATAAGCCAGCGGATTGTATTTCATGGATTTTCGGAAGTTTATCAGGTTGAGGCACTTGATACGGTATTTCTTCCGTTCCAGGAAAGCGCCGATCTCCGGCAGCAAGGTTCCTTTCGGATCAGTGCAGACATAGGACGAATGAGCTTGCAGCAGCGACGGCTTACAGAAGAACCGCGTCTTGCCGCTGCCGGAACCGCCAATCACCAGCACATACTTGTTCCGGGCGGTCTTGGGGTCTTTTGGCCGCCCGGTCATGGTCAGGCGTTCGGTCTGGGTCAGCAG
>NZ_JBOKYU010000086.1:0-2563 GCF_051972735.1 Laedolimicola sp.
ACTTTCTTCTTGTAAATTTTCTCAACGTCTGTATTCTGTCTGCGATAATGTCAGCCGCATAGTCCAGCTCTTCCTTTGTGGTCAGATCACTGAAGCTGAACCGGATCGTGGAATCCAAAAGCTCCTTCTTCACATGAATTGCCTTCAGTGTCTCGCTGACCGCCGGATGATTGGAAGCGCAGGCAGATCCGGAGGACACGTAAATGCCCTTATCCTCCAGAGAATGAAGCAATACCTCGCTTCGCACTCCCGCAAAGCTGACGCTGACGATGTGGGGCGCGCCCTCTCTGCCCTTCGGTCCGTTTACGATGGTTCCCTCTATCTTTTCGATCTCTTCGACAAAGTATTCCCGAAGCCCATACAGCCGCTCCATCTTCTCGTTGAAATCTGTATAAATCTCTTTTACGGCCTCGCCCAGCCCTGCGATACCCGGCACATTTTCCGTACCGGAGCGCAAGTCTCTCTGCTGACCGCCTCCGAAAAGAATCGGATGAATCTTCACGTGCTCGTCTACATACAGAATTCCCATGCCCTTGGGCCCATGAATCTTATGACCGCTGACACTCAGCATGTCAATACCCAGCTTTTTCGGCAGAATCCGGAACTTTCCGTAACCCTGCACCGCGTCCACATGGAACAAAATGGGTTTCTCCCGGTTTTTCAGAAGCTTTCCAATCTCCTCAATGGGCTGCACTGCGCCGATCTCATTATTTACATACATAACGGACACCAGAATAGTTTCATCGGTCAGAGCCGCTTCCAGATCCGCGATGCGCACCACGCCCTGTTCATCCACCGGCAGATACGTCACCTGAAAGCCCTGCTTTTCCAGCTCCTTCATGGTATTCAGGATGGCCGGATGCTCAATCCGGGTGGTAATCAGGTGCTTTCCCGCCCGCTGATTGGCATGGGCTGCGCCCATGAGCGCCAGGTTATCACTCTCTGTCCCGCCGGAGGTAAAATAGATCTCCTTGGGCTCCACCTTCAGATTCTTCGCAATGATTTCTTTCGCCTCGCGGACATATTTCTCCGCGTCTACACCCTTCTGATGTAAGGAGGACGGATTGCCGTAGTCCTCGGTCATGACCCTGTACATCAGCTTCGCTGCCTCCGGAAAGCAGCGGGTGGTGGCTGAATTGTCTAAGTAAACTTCCATATTATTCCTCTTTATTATTCTCTATGTTCACAGTCTTTTTCCCTTGCTCAAAAGCACTCGTCATACATGGGCTTACACCTGTAAAGTTTATTCTCTCGCTTATCTGATAGAAATCTTACAAGACAAAAACTATGAACCTGCATTTTTATTCTTCCAGCAGGTAACTCAGCATGGACATCACCGCCAACCCTGCCGTCTCGGTCCGCAGAATCCGTCTGCCCAGTGTAATAGCCCGGGCGCCTGCTGCCACTGCTTCCTCTACTTCGCTTTCTTCAAAGCCGCCCTCCGGGCCGATGAAAATACCTACGGACTGGCCGGGTCTGATTTCACCCATAACCCGCCTGGTTTCGGCCATATGCTCAGCCCGCTCATAAGGAATCAGAAGCACGTCCAGCTTCTTTGCCTCCTCCAGAGCCTTTTCAAAGGACATGATGCCGCTGACCTCGGGTATCACGCCCCGGCCGGACTGCTTGGCCGCGCTCTCCGAGATGGTATTCCAGCGCTTCAGCCGCGTCTGCTCCTTTTTTGCGTCCAGCTTCACCACAGCACGCTTCGTGGATACCGGAACAATCCGGTCCACTCCCAGCTCCACGCATTTCTGGACGATGAGATCCATCTTATCGCTTTTCGGAAGCCCCTGAAACAGGGTAACGGCTGAAGCAAGCTCCGCATTGCCGTCAAGCTTCCAGAGAATCTGGACGCGCACCTCATTTTCACCAAGTTCGGTAAGCTTACAGCGGTACTCCGCGCCTTGGCCGTCGGCGATCAGCACCTCTTCATCTGTCCGCATACGAAGGACATTCCGGATATGATTCACATCCGCGCCGGTGATTACGATTTCCTTTTCCCCGATCTGACCGGGTTCTGCAAAAAAACGATGCATCCTACTGCTCCTTACGGGCCGTTACGCTGACCCACTCGCCCTGATGGGTAACCTCCAATACGGTCAGACCGCATTTCTTCACAGTCTCCACCACCAGGTCTTCCTTGTCGTCTATAATACCAGAGGTAATGTAGACGCCGCCCGGCTTTAACTGGGACAGAATCACCGGCGTCAGCGGCACCAGTACCTCTGCCAGAATATTCGCCACTACGATATCATAGCATTCATAGCCAACCCGATCCTGAATCTCTTTCTCTGTGATGATATTGCCAATCATCATTTCAAAGGAAGCCGGATCGATGCCATTCACTTCCATATTTTCCCTTACAGCCTCTACCGCGCAGGGATCCAGATCGGTTCCTACCGCGTGCTTCGCTCCCAGCTTCAGGCTGATAATGGACAGAATGCCGCTGCCGGTTCCCACATCCAGAAGATGGATCTCCGTAAGGGGTTTGTCCGGAAGTTCCGCAAGGATTGCCTGCCGCCATTTTTCCCTCTGTTCTCCGGAAAGCTCTCCCTGATTG
>NZ_JBOKYU010000087.1:0-2389 GCF_051972735.1 Laedolimicola sp.
TGCAGCGGCGGCAGATGAAACTGATGGGACATTCCTCCATCTGGATGTTTCCCATTTACGGGATGGCCTTTCTGTTCGCGCCCATTTCCCGGCTGCTCCGGAAAAAAAGCGTCTGGGTGCGGGGCAGCGTCTATGCGGGTGGGATTTTCCTGACAGAGTATCTGAGCGGCATGTTTCTGAAAAAACGGGGCATCTGCCCCTGGGATTACAGTCATGCCCGTCTCAATGTAAAAGGGGTCATAAGGCTGGACTACGCGCCGGTCTGGTTTCTGACCGGGCTCCTCTATGAGAAGCTGTTGAATAAATTTATGGCTTCTTAAGATTTTTTCACAAAAGTTTAAATCCTTTTCCATGATTTTCTGGTATACTGGAGGTGAAAACAGTCTGCCCTTGCGGCATTTACCGGAATATACTATTTATTTTTCTAAAGGAATGAGGTTTTTACTATGGCTGAAGCCAAAATTGTAGTCGTAGACGACGAAAAGGAAATTGCGGATTTGATCACCTTGTATCTGACCAATGAAACCTACGAAGTGCATACTTTTTATAACGGAACCGACGCTCTGGCGTATATGGAGGCCGAGACGCCGGATCTGGCAGTGCTGGACGTGATGCTGCCGGATATGAGCGGCTTTTCCATCTGCCAGAAAATACGGGAGAAGCAGAATTTTCCCATCATCATGCTGACCGCCAAGGATGAAGAGGTGGACAAAATCACCGGCCTGACTCTGGGGGCCGACGATTATATGACCAAGCCCTTCCGGCCTCTGGAGCTGATTGCAAGGGTCAAAGCCCAGCTGCGCCGTTTTACCAAGTATAATAATTCGCCCGCCCAGGAAGAGGATCCGGATTCCATTACCATCTCCGGACTGACCATCAATAAACGGGATCACACCTGCACCCTGAACGAGCAGCCGCTGGCGCTGACACCCACAGAGTTTTCTATTCTCTGGAGTCTCTGCAAAAACCGGGGACAGGTGGTCAGCTCCGACCGTCTCTTCTACGACGTGTGGGGCGAGAAATATTACAGCAGCAATAATAACACGATTATGGTACACATCCGGCATCTGCGGGAAAAGATGAATGATTCCAGCGAGAAACCCAAGTATATCAAGACCGTGTGGGGAGTGGGGTACAAAATTGAATAAAAAACAGTCGCGGGGCAGTAAATACGTCCTCTTTGAACGAAAACTGATGCGAAAAATCCTGTCGCTGGTATTTGTGTCCATCTGCGCGGTTTTCCTGCTGCGGGAGCTGATTCGCGGGCGGTTCGGCGATACAGTGGTGGGCTTTCTGACCGGCCTTTTCCATCTGGACTACGACGACGCCCTTTATATCTACGAAATCACCTTCCGCAATAACCTGGAAACCATTCTGGCAGGCGCCATCATCATTGCCATCATCGTGGTATTCCGCTATTCCATCCGCTGGATGACCGAATATTTCGATGAGATTTCCACCGGCTGCGACGCGCTGCTGGATGAAAAGACCGAACTCATTACCCTTTCCCCTGAAATGGGTTTTCTGGAGCTGAAACTCAATGAATGCAAAAACATTCTGGAAAAACGGGAGCGGGACGCACGCCAGGCCGAGGAGCGCAAAAACGATCTGGTGGTCTACCTGGCCCACGATATCCGCACGCCCCTGACTTCCGTCATCGGCTATCTGGATCTGATGAAGGAAGCGCCGGATCTGCCTGTGGAACAGCGTGCCCGGTATCTGTCCATCACGTTAGACAAGGCTTACCGGCTGGAACAGCTCATCAATGAGTTTTTTGAAATTACCCGGTTTAACCTGCACAGCATCCCTCTGACCCGGGAAAATATTCCGCTGTCCTTTCTGCTGATGCAGCTTGCAGAGGAATTTTATCCGATTCTGACGCCCAGTGGAAAATCCGTACATATGGACGTGCCGGAGAACCTGATTCTGCCCGGAGATCCGGACAAGCTTGCCCGGGTGTTCAACAACATTTTGAAAAATGCAGCCGTCTATAGCTTTCCTGATACGGTCATCGAGATTCGAGCCCGGAAAGAGGCGGAGCTGATTCATATTACCTTTACCAATCAGGGGCCGCAGATTCCCAAGGAACAGCTGGACGTAATTTTCGAGAAGTTTTACCGGCTGGACAGTGCAAGATCTTCCGAAAAAGGCGGAGCCGGACTGGGACTGGCTATCGCGAAGGAGATTGTGGCGGCCCATCACGGGACGATTTCGGCGGAGAGCGACAAACAGGGAACTACATTTTCCGTGGTATTGCCTGCGATCTGAAGCTCCGGTTCGTTCCAAAAAGCATTCTAAGTTTCCCCTGTCAAATAAAAAAGAATGTGCCGTTGTCACATTCTCGCGCCGAGGCGCGGTTGCTTCAGCAACCATCTACCGCTGCGCCGAG
>NZ_JBOKYU010000088.1:0-914 GCF_051972735.1 Laedolimicola sp.
GTAGCCTACATACCCTGGAGGCGCACCGATCAGACGGGTTACGCTAAACTTCTCCTGATATTCACTCATATCAATTCGGGTCATCATCGACTCGTCATTGAACAGATACTCAGCCAGCGCCTTGGCAAGTTCCGTCTTACCTACACCGGTAGTACCGAGGAAGATGAAGCTGGCGATAGGACGCTTAGGATCCTGCAATCCGGCACGGCTGCGGCGAACGGCATCACTTACAGCGGTGATAGCCTCGTCCTGTCCGATGACTCTCTTGTGGAGTTCTTCCTCCAGATGGAGCAGTTTCTCACGCTCGCTCTGCATCATACGGCTTACTGGTATTCCGGTCCAGCGGCTTACAACCTCAGCGATATCATCAGCAGTAACTTCCTCTCTGACCATCGCTGCGCCACCCTGTGTACTCTTCAGCTGCTCCTGAATCTTCTTGATGTCATCCTCGAGCGCCTTCAGTTTAGAATAGCGTATTTCAGCTACGCGTTCGTAATTGCCTTCGCGCTCCATGCGTTCAGCCTCAAACTTCAGGTTTTCTATCTCCTGCTTATCCTGCTGAATCTTGTTGACGAGTGCTTTTTCGCCTTCCCATTTAGCACGGAAGTCATGCTCCTGATCCTTCAATTCTGCAATTTCCTTATCCAACTGCTGAATCTTAGGCTGGTCATTCTCGCGCTTGATGGCCTCACGCTCAATCTCCAACTGCTTCAAGTGGCGGGTAATCTCATCCAGTTCTTCTGGTACAGAGTCACGCTCCATTCTCAGTTTGGCTGCTGCCTCATCCATCAGGTCGATAGCCTTATCTGGGAGGAAACGGTCGGAAATGTAACGCTCAGAGAGTTTTACGGCTGCGATGCAGGCATCATCCTGAATACGTACCTTATGATGGTTCTCGTAGCGCTCCTTGATAC
>NZ_JBOKYU010000088.1:924-1201 GCF_051972735.1 Laedolimicola sp.
GGCTTCAGAATGTTGGCTGCATCCATGGCACCTTCGCCACCGCCAGCACCTACCAGCGTGTGAATCTCATCGATGAAGAGGATAATCTGGCCGTTGGCGTTGGTTACCTCTTTGATGACGCTCTTCAGACGCTCCTCGAACTCACCCTTATATTTGGCACCGGCTACCAGCGCACCCATATCGAGAGAATAGAGTTGCTTGTTCTTCAGATTCTCCGGTACATCGCCACGTACGATACGCTCGGCAAGACCTTCTACGATGGCAGTCTTACCTGTAC
>NZ_JBOKYU010000089.1:0-903 GCF_051972735.1 Laedolimicola sp.
GCTTTAACAGATCTAAGATAGCCTCAGCACCCATCTTTGCTGTGAAATCATCGCCATACTGAGCTAAAGCATCCATGTACTGCTCTTCAGTTAACAGCTGACGCTCTGATAACTCAGTCATGCCTGGATCGGTAACTACATAGCTCTCAAAATAAAGTACGCTTTCAATATCGCGTAACTTCATATCAAGCATTAAGCCGATACGTGATGGTAATGACTTTAAGTACCAAATATGTGCTACAGGTGAAGCTAACTCAATGTGACCCATACGCTCACGACGTACTTTAGCCTGAGTTACTTCAACACCACACTTATCACAAATAGTACCGCGGTGCTTTAAGCGCTTGTACTTACCGCACAAACACTCATAATCTTTGATAGGTCCGAAAATCTTAGCACAGAACAAACCGTCACGTTCTGGTTTGAATGTACGGTAATTGATGGTTTCAGGCTTTTTAACCTCACCATATGACCATGCACGGATCATTTCTGGGGAAGCCAGACCAATCTTAATAGCATCGAAGTCCTCAAGGCGCTGCTTGAACGCATTGCTGCGATTTGCAAGCTTGCCAAGGCTATCGCTTACTTCAAGATCCATTGCTGAATCTTCAGTGTTAGCCACTGGAGTCTGACTAGCAAGACCTTCTAAAAGATCTTCGTTCTGACCGTTTTCCATATTGCTCACAACAGTTTCTCCTATTGTCGTAGCCAAGCAGGGGTAGAGTTACTACCCCAAACTAGAAACTTATTCCTTGCGGACAAGATCGATATTGATACCAAGTGAACGAATTTCACGTAATAGAACATTGAATGACTCAGGAATACCAGCTTCCATTGTGTACTTACCATCAACAATGTTCTTGTACATCTTAGTTCTACCGTTAACATCATCAGACTTAACAG
>NZ_JBOKYU010000090.1:0-846 GCF_051972735.1 Laedolimicola sp.
ACCTCTACCACCAGCACGCCCTTAATACCAGGTGATTCCACCTGACGGAGAACCTTGCAGAATTCCGGGCGATCTGCTATGGTCTCGCCGGATACGACCTCCCGATAAAAGTTCTTTGCCGGGATATCGTGGACAAGGTTCCGGCCTATCCACTCCCGGATAATCTCTTCGTGCTTTTGAAGCACATCCTCTACCGATAAATATGGGTCGTCGGATCTGGATTTTCGGAGATAGACAAGGATCTCCTCTGGTTTGAATTCGTAAGATTGATACACTGTACATTCCTCCTTGATATTTTTATTCCAGAATGATACAATGCAAGTGTAGTAGGTGCATTGTGATTAATTCCGGTGTGCAAAAAGTCCAGGCGTTGAAGCACCTGGACTTTTTCTATACGTAATATGGATCCGGCTTCAGTAGTATCAGAATCAGGTCTACTATGATTCCTACACCGCAAAGCCCGAGGGTAAGCAGATATATGATTGCTGTGAATATCTTCCCCTCATAGAAGCGATGTGCGCCCATCCATCCGAGAAACAGGCACAAAAAGAAAGATACCCATTTCCTTTTCATCTTTCCAGCCACAACTACCGTATTCGATGCGGATGCACTGGCCGCAGCGGAGTTATTGATAATGATATTGTCGGGCTTGGAGGACTTCAATTCCTCCACCTGCTTACCACACTTCGGGCAGATAACGCAATCAGCGTCAATGACTTCTCCACAGTGCTTACAATACTTTGTTTCCACTATCACACCTACTTTCCTGTTATGTAGCTGTCCACGCCATCGCAGGCCGATTTCCGGCCATTCTCAACCACCTTGGACAGCGATTCAATATCAGGC
>NZ_JBOKYU010000091.1:0-789 GCF_051972735.1 Laedolimicola sp.
TGTCTGTGATACCAGGAATCAGCACATGGCGAATCCATACGGGTTTCTTGATGTCACTCAGATAACGGGCGCAATCGAGGATATTTTGGTTGGAATGGCGAGTCAACTTGCGATGCTCCTCATCATCAATATGCTTGATGTCGAGCAAGATCGTATCCGTGACTTGCATCAGTCGCTCAAACTTCTCGAAGAACACACCCTTCTGAGTAAAGAGTTGTGCAGAAGTGTCGAGACAAGTATTGATTCCTCTTTGGTGTGCCTTCTCGAAAAGTTCCAAGAGGAAGTCGATTTGCAGAAGAGCCTCACCACCACTCACCGTGATGCCGCCTTTATCGCCCCAATAGCTGCGGAAACGTTCTGCCTTGTCCAACAAGTCGTCAGCATACCACTCCTCTCCCACTCCTGTCTTCCAAGAATCCGGATTGTGACAGAACTGGCAGCGCATCGGACATCCCTGCAGGAAAATCAAGAACCGAATGCCCGGCCCATCCACAGAGCCGAAGCTTTCTATACTATGAATGAATCCTCTTTGCATCTGTTATTGTTTATGAAGATTATAGACACCCCACAAGGCAAAAGAACCCATAAATAACGCAATTACACCTAAAAATATAAAAATTCCCATATCACTTTATCTTTTTGGATATTAATAAAAACACAAAACCAATCAATGTGAAGAAAAGAACCATCAAGACTCCTAATGTATAAATGCCCACAAACTTCTCTTTTACAGATCAATTTGTGGGCACTCAAATATCATGATTTGAAAAGGAGCTACTTACTCCTTAC
>NZ_JBOKYU010000092.1:0-760 GCF_051972735.1 Laedolimicola sp.
CCTCGGCTGGCCTTCAACAAAACCGGCTGCCGCACGTTTTGTGCAGCAGCCGATTGATATTTTATTTAGAGGTTATCCGGCCAAAGTGGCCTTTTTCCTCTTCGTCCTTTTTAGTCTCGGGCTTTTCTGCGGGGGTCAGACGCACCTCGGTCACGCGGCGCTTGGCGGTGCGGGTAACCACGCCGTCGTAGCCGCCCAGCGTGAAGCGGTCGCCTACCTTGGGCAGACGGCAGGTCTTTTCCTGCACCAGACCGTTCACCGTATTGGAGTCGATGTCCTCGTCCTCCGGCAGACCCAGCCGCTCGTACAAGTCGTCCACGCCGGCGCTGCCCAGCACGATCCAGCTGCCGTCCGACTGCTTGCGGAAGTCCTCGGTCACCTCGTCGTGTTCATCCCAGATCTCGCCTACCAGCTCCTCCAGAATGTCCTCCAGTGTGATGATGCCCTCGGTGCCGCCGTACTCGTCCACCACCACAGCCATGTGGTGGTGCTGCTCGCGCAGGGTGCGCAGCAGCTGGGAGATCTGGGTGGAGCCGGTGGTGTAGAGGGTGGGCTTGACCAGATCCTCCAGCTTGACCTCCTTTTTCAGGCGTGCCATGTAGAAGTCCTTTTCATGTACCACGCCAATGATGTTATCAATAGTGTCGTGGTACACCGGCAGACGGGAGTAGCCGGACTCCGCAAAGGTCTGCGCCACCTCTTCCAGCGGCATATCGTCCTCCACCGCGATCACATCCACGCGGGGGGTCAGGATCTCTTC
>NZ_JBOKYU010000093.1:0-739 GCF_051972735.1 Laedolimicola sp.
GGTTATCCTGGTTGGTGGTTCAAGCCGTATCCCAGCCGTTCAGACACTCGTTAAGAACTACTTCGGCAAGGAGCCTTCTAAGGGTGTTAACCCAGATGAGGTTGTTGCAGTAGGTGCAGCTATCCAGGGTGCCATCCTGAACAAGGAAGAGGGTGTTGGCGACATCGTATTGCTCGACGTTACTCCATTGACTCTCGGTATCGAGACTATGGGTGGTGTGATGACAAAGCTTATCGATGCTAACTCAACCATCCCTTGCAAGCAGAGCGAGGTATTCTCTACAGCAGCTGATAACCAGACAGAGGTTACCATCCACGTATTGCAGGGTGAGCGCCCAATGGCAGCTCAGAACAAGAGCATCGGCCAGTTCAACCTGACAGGTATTGCTCCAGCTCGCCGTGGTGTTCCTCAGATTGAGGTTACCTTCGATATCGATGCCAATGGTATCTTGAACGTATCAGCTAAGGATAAGGCTACCGGTAAGGAGCAGAGCATCCGCATCGAGGCTTCATCTGGCTTGAGCGAGGACGAGATTAACCGCATGAAGGCTGAGGCAGAGCAGAACGCTGCTGCTGATAAGGCTGAGCGCGAGAAGATTGACAAGATGAACCAGGCAGACAGCATGATCTTCACCACCGAGAACTTCCTGAAGGATAACGGTGATAAGATTCCTGCAGACAAGAAGCCAGGTATCGAGCAGGCATTGCAGCAGTTGAAGGATGCTCACAAGGCTGGTGAT
>NZ_JBOKYU010000094.1:0-693 GCF_051972735.1 Laedolimicola sp.
GTATATAAGACTGCCCGCGAGAAGTATCGTGCCGTCATCGATGAGATTGAGGAGACACGCAATGCTGGTCGCCCAGTATTGGTTGGTACCACATCTGTAGAAATCTCTGAGTTGTTGAGCAAGATGTTGAAGATGCGCAACATTCCTCATAATGTATTGAACGCCAAACTGCACCAGCAGGAGGCTCAGATCGTAGCCGAGGCTGGTCGCTCAGTAAATGGCAAGGGTGCCGTAACCATCGCTACCAATATGGCAGGTCGTGGTACCGATATCAAGCTGACTCCTGAGGTGAAGGCTGCAGGTGGTCTCGCCATCATCGGTACAGAGCGTCATGAGAGCCGTCGTGTTGACCGCCAGCTCCGTGGTCGTGCCGGACGTCAGGGTGACCCAGGTTCTTCTGTATTCTATGTATCATTGGAGGATAAGCTGATGCGTCTGTTCGCTTCTGAGCGCATTGCTCGCGTAATGGATAAGTTGGGCTTCAAGGACGGCGAGATGATTGAGGCCAAGATGATTAATAATAGCATCGAACGTGCACAACGCAAGGTAGAAGAGAACAACTTCGGTATTCGTAAGCGCTTGTTGGAATATGACGACGTGATGAACAAGCAGCGTACTGTTATCTACGAGAAGCGTCGCCACGCTTTGATGGGTGAGCGTGTAGGCATGGACATCGCCAATATGATTTGGGAC
>NZ_JBOKYU010000095.1:0-687 GCF_051972735.1 Laedolimicola sp.
GCCTCTACCTCCTCAGAAATCAAGCAGATGTTTGGCTGAGTCTGGAGAGCGCACTCAAGAGCGATGTGAGAAGCTGAACGACCCATCAGCTTGATGAAGTGCCAGTACTTGCGGGCAGAGTTACAGTCGCGCTCGATGTTACCGATGAGCTCAGAGTATGTCTTGCAGGCTGTATCGAAACCGAAAGAAGTCTCAATCTGCTCGTTCTTCAAGTCACCGTCGATAGTCTTAGGGCAACCGATTACCTGAACGCCATACTTCTTGGCAGCATAGTACTCAGCGAGAACGCAAGCGTTGGTGTTAGAGTCGTCACCACCGATGATAACGAGTGCCTTGATACCGAGCTCGCGGAGAATCTCGATACCCTTCTCAAACTGGTCTTCCTTCTCCAGCTTGGTACGGCCAGAACCGATGATATCGAAACCACCAGTGTTACGGTACTCGTCCATGATCTCAGAAGTAATCTCCATGTACTTGTGATCTACGAGACCGCCAGGACCGAGGATGAAGCCATAGAGCTTGTTAGCTGGGTTGAGAGACTTCACACCGTCGAAGAGACCAGAGATCACGTTGTGACCACCAGGAGCCTGACCACCAGAAAGGATTACACCTACGTTGAAAGCAGGGAGTTCCTTAGCCTCGCCAGCCTCGAAAGTAATGACAGGCATTCCGTAAGTGTTAGGGAAC
>NZ_JBOKYU010000096.1:0-683 GCF_051972735.1 Laedolimicola sp.
GGTCGGTGATGGAAGCAAGACCCTCATCGTGGGTAACGATGACGAAAGTCTGACCGAACTTGTCTCTCAGGTCGAAGAAGAGCTGGTGAAGCTCTGCCTTGTTCTTGGTGTCGAGACTTCCTGATGGCTCATCGGCAAGGATGACGGCAGGGTTGTTGACCAAGGCTCTAGCCACGGCTACACGCTGTTTCTCGCCACCGGACAACTCGGCAGGCTTGTGGTTGGCTCTGTCGCTCAAGCCCATGAATTCCAATAACTCCTCGGCACGCTCCTTGGCTTCCTTTCGGCTCTTGCCTGCGATGAAGGCAGGAATCATGATGTTCTCCAGGGCGGTGAACTCAGGTAGAAGTTGGTGGAACTGGAAGACGAAACCGAGATGCTGGTTGCGGAAATCGCTCAGTTTCTTAGTGCTGAGGCTGCTTACATCGATGCCGTCAACCATGATGCTGCCACTATCAGGCTTGTCGAGGGTACCGATAATCTGGAGGAGTGTGGTCTTGCCGGCACCACTAGGACCGACGATACTTACCACCTCGCCCTTGTCAATATGCAGGTCGATGCCCTTAAGCACCTGCAGGGAGCCGAAGCTCTTGGTTATACCTTTTATATCAATCATTTTCTTATTCAAAATTATTTTGCAGGCAAAATTAAGCAAAATATTTGGAAAAGCCTAATTTTAAGAG
>NZ_JBOKYU010000097.1:0-640 GCF_051972735.1 Laedolimicola sp.
GTCTATAGCCTTATCTGGGAAGAAACGGTCTGTAATATATCTGTCGGTCAGCTTAACACATGTTTCCAACGCTTCATCACTATAGGTAACCTCATGGAATTTCTCATAGGTACCCTTGATGTTATGAAGTATCCGCAGTGTTTCCTCCGGTGTTGTAGGATTGATGATTATCTTTTGGAATCGTCGTTCCAGTGCACCGTCTTTCTCAATACTCTTGCGATATTCGTCCAGTGTTGTTGCACCGATACATTGTATTACTCCACGAGCCAGAGCCGGTTTCAGGATGTTGGCTGCGTCCATGGCACCTTCTGCTCCTCCGGCACCAATGAGTGTATGAATTTCATCGATGAACAGGATGATTTCCGGGTGCGTCTCCAGTTCGTTCACGATTCCCTTGATACGTTCTTCGAAAGAACCGCGATATTTGGTGCCAGCAACAAGACCTGTTAGATCCAGGCTGATGACACGCTTGTCAAAGAGGAGTGGGGCAGACTGGTGGTTCTTGATGAGTTGGGCTAAACCTTCAACGATTGCACTCTTACCCACACCTGGTTCACCAATGAGAACAGGATTGTTCTTCTTGCGGCGTCCCAGAATCTCCATCACTCTCTGCACCTCGTTTTCTCTTCCAACCATTGGG
>NZ_JBOKYU010000098.1:0-616 GCF_051972735.1 Laedolimicola sp.
CCCTTTACCTTGCCCTTCATGCACTCAGGCAGGTCGTTCATCTGCTCTGCTACCTCCTGCTGGTCGTTGATACGAGCTGCACGCTCCAACAGACGAGAGTGGAGATAGAAGACATCACCAGGGTAAGCCTCACGTCCTGATGGACGGCGGAGGATCAGGGAAACCTCACGGTAAGCCACAGCCTGCTTACTCAAGTCATCATATACTACGAGGGCTGAGTAACCGCGGTCGCGGAAGTACTCACCGATGGCTGCACCGGCGAATGGTGCGTAATACTGCATGGCTGCAGGATCGGCAGCGGTAGCACTGACGATGATGGTATATGGCAGGGCGCCATGTTCCTTGAGGTTCTGTACCAATGCTGCTACGGTAGAAGCTTTCTGACCGATGGCTACATAGATACAATATACTGGCTTGCCTGCCTCGTAGAAGCTCTTCTGGTTGATGATGGTATCCACTGCGATGGCAGTCTTACCGGTCTGGCGGTCGCCGATGATCAGCTCACGCTGTCCACGACCGATAGGAATCATAGAGTCTACAGCCTTCAAACCTGTCTGAAGTGGTTCCTTCACTGGCTGGCGATAGATTACACCAGGGGCCTTGCGGTCCAATGGCA
>NZ_JBOKYU010000099.1:0-235 GCF_051972735.1 Laedolimicola sp.
GACGGTGCCGACGTTGCTGATCTTGTAGACCTGACGGACCTGCAGCTCGCCCAGAGACACCTCGCGGAACTTGGGAGCCAGCATACCCTTCATAGCGTCGGTGACGTCGTTGATGGCGTCGTAGATGACGCGGTACATCCGCATCTCGACCTTGGTGGCCGCAGCCTCTTCCTTCGCCACATTGTCGGGGCGGACGTTGAAGCCGATGATGATAGCGTTGGAGGCGTCGGCCAGA
>NZ_JBOKYU010000099.1:245-587 GCF_051972735.1 Laedolimicola sp.
CCGGCGTGGATGACGCGGACGCGGACCTCCTCGTTGGAGATCTTCTCGAGGCTCTGCTTGACGGCCTCGGCGGAACCCTGCACATCCGCCTTGACGACGATGGCCAGCTCCTTCATGTCGTTCTGTGCCATCTGGCTGAACAGGTTATCCAGCGTGACCTTCTGGAAGGCGGAGAACTGCTTCTCCTTGGCGGCGGCAACACGCTGCTCGGCCAGCTCACGAGCCAGACGCTCGTCCTCGACGGCCTCGAACAGGTCGCCGGCCTCCGGCACAGCGGTCAGGCCGGTGATCTCCACGGGGGTGGAGGGACCTGCCTCGGTGATCTCCTGACCCTTGTCGTTG
>NZ_JBOKYU010000100.1:0-557 GCF_051972735.1 Laedolimicola sp.
GGGTTCGCCACCAGTCGGAAATAAGCGATGATATCCTTTATTTCCTTGCGCTGGTAGAAACTCAGTCCGCCGTAGATGCGGTAAGGAATACCCTGTCTTCTGAACTCCTCCTCGAAGCTTCGGCTCTGGGCATTGGTGCGGTAGAGGATGGCGAAATCATCATATCCGCAATCGTCCTGACGCTTGATGCGCTTGATATCCTTCGCCACAATCAGCGCCTCCTCCTTGTCGCTGTAGGCAGGCTTATACTGAATCTTCTCGCCCTCGTCATTCCGGCTGAACACCTCCTTAGGTATCTGGTTGCGGTTGTGGCGAATCAGGCTGTTGGCTGCCTCCACGATGGTCTGCGTACTGCGGTAGTTCTGCTCCAGCTTGAAGAGTCGGGTGCCCGGCAACTGGCGCTGATAATTCAGAATATTGTCAATGTTGGCACCACGGAAACTGTAGATGCTCTGCGAGTCATCGCCCACGGCACACACACGCAGCTTTTCCCTGCACAGCTGCATCACAATTGACATCTGCACATGGTTGGTATCCTGATACTCATCCACCAGGAT
>NZ_JBOKYU010000101.1:0-554 GCF_051972735.1 Laedolimicola sp.
GTTAGCCTCAGAACCTACGGCACGGAACTCGAAACGGTTGCCGGTGAAGGCGAATGGAGAAGTACGGTTACGGTCGGTGTTATCAATCATCAACTCAGGAATCTCTGGGATATCCAGCTTCATACCCTGCTTGCCAGCTACGGTGAAGAGATCCTTCTTGTCGGCTTTCTCAATGTGCTCGAGAAGGTCGGTCAACTGCTTGCCAAGGAATGAAGAGATGATTGCTGGAGGTGCCTCGTTGGCGCCCAGACGATGCGCATTGGTAGCGCTCATGATAGAAGCCTTGAGCAAGCCATTGTGCTTATATACACCCATCAAAGTCTCTGTGATGAAGACTACGAAACGGAGGTTATCCTCTGGTGTCTTGCCAGGGCCATGAAGCAGGATGCCTGTATCTGTAGCGAGACTCCAGTTGTTGTGCTTACCGGAACCGTTGATGCCTGCGAATGGCTTCTCATGGAGAAGTACGCGGAAACCGTGATGGCGAGCCACCTTCTTCATCAAGCTCATCAGGAGCATGTTGTGGTCAACGGCAAGGTTGGTCTCCTCGAAGA
>NZ_JBOKYU010000102.1:0-547 GCF_051972735.1 Laedolimicola sp.
ATTTATATTTGTGTAGCCATTGATAAAGCATTCCTGGGTTAATACCTGCTTCTATGGCAACTTTCTTCTTTGGTATGCCTGCAATGACCTTTGAAACCAGTTCAAACTTTTCTTCTGGTGTCCAAACCTTATTAAACACCTTATGTTTTAAAACTTCTGGGCCATGTAAATCAACCAATCTGGCCCATTGTCGTATATTACTTTTGAGAGTATCTGGATTCACCCCTTCTGGGATATCGGGATAGGAACCTGAAAGATACAATTCAACACACATCAGTTTAAACTCATAACTATAATGCATAAAAATACCCTCCTTACTGGTTGTCCAGTAAAGAGGGTACATATCAGATATTTTGTATGGGGGTATTTTACCATATGCTTATAGGGTAAACAACAAAAACCGCTGCCCACACATGCAGCGGTTTTCATTATAGGAGTTATGTACGTTATATGGGACGTGGAGATCCTTTTACGGTAGATTCCTATACACAAAAAATACAAACAGAACTACTAAAAAAATATACATTCCTGCTTTTTCCCATGTCCT
>NZ_JBOKYU010000103.1:0-536 GCF_051972735.1 Laedolimicola sp.
GGCTCATATAGTCCATATCCACGCAGGCTTTTTCCGAGATGGACACCGCCAGTGCTTCACTTGCCGTGTCTACGGCAGCCACCGCCTGATGGGGCTTGATGGTCCGCTTGGTGAACATATCTGCCTTGCGTTCCAGCTTTCCGTCCTCGTCGATGACTTCCAGCGCACAGAGCAGGTAATAGGAAGAATCGTCTGCATAGGCCAGACGGTTTGCACGGTCATTGATGAGACCGTATTTGGCAGAAAAGCTGTCATAGAGGCTGTTCAGTTCCGCCTGCTTTTGGGTAATGGTGCTGTCTGGAACCGCTGCATCCATCTGAAGGTCGATCAGTTCCTGCACACAATCACGCAGTTCCACAAGACCTTTTACACGGGCTTCGGCGGTGGCGTTGAGGTCAGGGCGCACCATGCGGCTGTTTTCCCGGTAGTACACCTCGCCGTCCACCACGGTGTAGGAGTAGTTTTTCACATTGGGGTCTGCGGGGATGGACGTGTCGATCTGTTCGCCCTCGCCCAGCTCTGGCAGCTCCGCTTCC
>NZ_JBOKYU010000104.1:0-514 GCF_051972735.1 Laedolimicola sp.
CCGCTGGATCGATCTGCGCACCGACGAGAACCAGCTGATGTTCAAGGCACAGAGCTGCTTCGTCAACGCCATGCGCAAGTTCCTGCTGGACCGCAACTTCATCGAGATCCACACCCCCAAGCTGATCGCTGCTGCCAGCGAGAGCGGCTCTGAGGTGTTCAAGGTGGACTACTTCGACCGCAATGCCTATCTGGCACAGAGCCCCCAGTTCTATAAGCAGATGGCTATGGCTGCCGGCTTTGAGCGCATCTTCGAAACTGGCCCGGTGTTCCGCGCCGAGAAGAGCTACACCAATAAGCACGCTACCGAGTTCTCGGGCTTCGATCTGGAGTTCAGCTACATCACCTCCTTCAAAGACGTGATGAAGATGGAAGAGGAGCTGCTGACCGCCGGTCTGCAGGCCGTTAAAGAGAGCTACGGCGACCAGATTAAGGAGCTGTTCGGTCAGGAAGTCATCGTGCCCACCACCCCGTTCCCGGTGGTCAAGCTGGCAGACCTGTACAAGGCACTGGAG
>NZ_JBOKYU010000105.1:0-503 GCF_051972735.1 Laedolimicola sp.
GCATTCACCTTATTCACAGTAACACTTGTACTTGGTTTGATCGAACTGTAATCAATCTCTTTACCAAGGAATGCATCATATCCGCCTTTAATCACTTCCAGAAGTCCCTGTCCGCCGGAATCTACCACACCTGCTTCTTTTAATACCGGAAGCATCTCTGGTGTCTTATTCAACACTTCCTCTGCATATTCGATCACAGCCGGGATGAATACTTCCAGATCATCTGTCTCTTCAGCCATCTCTGCTGCCTTTGTCGCAATTCCGCTGGCAACAGTAAGGATGGTTCCTTCCTTCTGCTTCATAACAGCCTTGTAAGCAGTATCTCTTGCTCTCTGGCATGCCGCAGCAAGTGCAAGCACATCAATCTCTTTCTCTTCTTTGATCGCCTTTGTAAATCCTCTTAAAAGCTGAGATAAGATAACTCCTGAGTTACCTCTCGCCCCGCGCAGGGATCCGGAAGAGATTGCCTTTGCAAGATCCTTCATCTCCGGGTTATTTAATGC